>DAOTYM010000082.1:0-19987 GCA_034434775.1 Anaerolineae bacterium
GCATCTGTGGGGCCACGCTGGAGACGGTCGCGGCCCGCAACCTGGCGCGGGCCATCGCCGTGGGGGTGGCCGCGCACTCCGACCACGGCCGGGATGTGGCCCTGACGCTCCTGGCCGCGGCCACCGGCCACGCGCCAGACTACCGCATCCGGGACGTGGCCAAACTGCGGGCGGTGGCGGCCTACCTGGGCGTGCCGGCCCAGGGGCGGGAGGTGCCCCAGATCGCTGCCGACGTGGCCCGCACGGCCTTGGACCAGTTCGGGAAGCAGATAGGGGAACTCATCCCCGTGCGGCGCGCCCCGCCCAAGCGTCAGGCCCTCTGGAGGGAACGGGGCCTCACGCCCCGGGGCATTGACCGAGAGGTGGTGGACACCCTCCACCGCACCCACATCGGCGACGACCAGGACGCGGAGCACCTGCTGCACCAGTCGCTGCGCACGGCCCTGGCCGACGGTTGGGGCGGCTCCATGCTGGCGACGGACCTGACGGACATCCTCTTCGGCACGCCCGCGCCGGGCCAGGCCCGGGTCAACCTGGGGGTCCTGCGGGAGGACCAGGTGAACATCATCGTCCACGGCCACGAGCCGACCCTCTCGGAGATGATCCTGGCTGCATCCCAGGACCCGGACCTCCTGGAATACGCCCGGTCCAAGGGAGCGACGGGGATCAACCTGGCCGGCATCTGCTGTACGGCCAACGAGGTCCTCATGCGCCAGGGGGTCCCCTCGGCGGGGAACTTCCTGAACCAGGAACTGGCCATCCTCACCGGTGCGGTGGAGGCGATGGTGGTGGACGTGCAGTGCATCATGCAGGCGTTGGTGCCCCTCTCCCAGCAGTTCCACACCCGGCTCATCACCACCTCGCCCAAGGTGCGCATAGAGGGCGCGCTGCACATGGAGTTTGACGAGGGCCGGGCCCTGGACGTGGCGCGCCAGATCGTGCGCACGGCCATAGATGCCTTCCCGAAGCGGGGCCCCGTGCACATCCCCCAGGTCGCCGAATGGCTGGTGGGGGGCTTCTCCCACGAGTACCTGAACTACATGCAGGGCGGCCGCTACCGCGGCTCCTTCCGGCCCCTCAACGACGCGGTGATGGCCGGGCGCATCCGAGGCGTGGCCGGCATTGTGGGGTGCAACAACCCCCGCGTTACCCAGGATGCCACCAACACCTACCTGGTGCGGGAACTGATCAGGCGGGACGTGCTGGTGGTCCAGACGGGGTGCGGCGCGTTGGGAAGTGCCAAGTACGGGCTCCTGCGGCCGGAGGCGGCGCTGGAACACGCCGGGCCAGGGCTGCGGGAGGTCTGCGAGGCCATCGGCATCCCGCCGGTGCTGCACCTGGGCTCCTGCGTGGACAACTCCCGCATCCTCACCATCCTGAGCCAGATGGCCACGGAAGGGGGTCTGGGCGAGGACATCGCCGACCTGCCGGCCGTGGGCATCGCCCCGGAATGGATGAGCGAGAAGGCCCTGGCCATCGGGGCCTACTTCGTGGCCTCGGGGGCCTACGTCCTCTTCGGCGTGGGGTCGCCGGTGGGGGCAAGCCGGCAGGTGACGGACCTGATCGGGCCTGGCTGGGAGCGGTTGACGGGGGGCAAACTGGAGTTCGTGCCCGACCCTGAGGAGATGCTGGAGCGGGCCCTGGCCCACATAGACCGCAAGCGGGCGGAACTGGGGCTGGCCCAGTACAACCCAGCGCGGTTCGGGGCGAGCGGCGACACGCCTTTCTTCGCCGCCCTGGCCGCCCAGGGCAACCCGCCAAACCCCTACTCCCGCCGCAGCAGGTGATGGCTTGCGTTTCCACTCCTCCCCTAACCCTTGCCCGTGCCCCGGGGAGAGGCCTGGGGGAGGGGTGCAGGGAAGCATTGCACAGTGAGAGGAGGGTGGAAGGATGTACGCGACGGACGTGATCTGGTGGGGGTACACAGCCTTCATCGCTGCCGTGGCCGTGTTCCTGCTCGCCTTTGCCCGGGCGGTGCAGGGGAAAGGAGGCTGACCTATGGAACGGAGCGAACGCATCTGGCTGGGCATCCTGGCTTTGGTCTTCGTGGCCTTCAACGCGGTGACCCTCTCGCCCCTGGTCCCCTGGCAGGAGTGGCTCCTCTGGTCCAAACCAACGCCGGACCGCACGGTGCGCGTTGAGGTGGCTGACTACCAGTTCCACCTGCCGCCGGGAGGGATTGAGGTGCGGGCCGGGGAGTACGTGGAGTTCGTGGCCGTCTCCCGCGACGTGACCTACGGCTTCGGCGTCTTCCGGCCCGACGGCACCATGGTCTTCCAGATGCAGGTCATCCCCGGCCACGAGAACCGCATCGTGTGGAGGTTTGACACGCCGGGGACCTACGATGTGCGCTCCACCGAGTATTCGGGGCCCAGGCATCCGGAGATGTTCGTGCCTGGGGCTCTGCGGGTGATGCCCTGAAGGAGGAGAGGCGATGACGACGGCGCGGATCGGTTGGCAGGCCAAGTGGACCCTGCGCTACGCGGTGGCAGGGCTCCTCTTCCTGGCCCTCTCGGGGTTTGAGGGCATCCTGATGCGGATCCAGTTGCACGCCCCCGGGGCCCTGCACGGCATGGAGCAAGCCCTCAACGCCCTGCGCCCCGTGGGCCGCGAGCCCACCTCGGCGGAACTCTACTACTCCATGCTCACGGCGCACCCGGTGGTGGGCATCTACGGCTTCGCCTACCTGTGCGTGATGGGGGCCTTCTACTTCCTGGTGCCCTACCTCCTCCAGAAGGAGGTGCGCCACAAGGCCCTGGTCCCGGTCAACTTCACCTTGCAGATCGTGGGGGTGCTGCTCTGCTGGGGGGCCGGCTTCTTCGGCCTCTTCAACGCCCTCTACACCCTCTACTGGCCCCTGCCAGTGAGTTACGACCGGGTGCCCCTCGTCGGGAGCATCGTCTTCGTGGTGGGCGCGGCCATCATCATGGTCAACATCCTCCTCTTCGCCTACAACCTCTTCAGCACCGTCCTCGGCACCAGCAACCCCCGCTCCTCCAGCGTGGGGCAGTTCCTGCGGGCGGCCTTCGGCATCTCCCGCCTGATGCGCTGGCTGGGCAAGGAGGACAAGGACGCGCCCAACCTGGACTACAACGGCCTGCCCGTCTTCATCGTGGCCGTGGGGCGGGGGTCCATTGACACGGTCATCAACGCCGTGGTCCTCCTCAGCGCGGGCGCGCTCATCCTCATCTACGGCCTGGCCGCGCTCCTCCGCTCGCCCCTCAACCCGGCGGCGGTGGACGCCCTGGTCTACAAGAACTGGTTCTGGTGGGGCCTGGACATGGTGGCCGATGGGAACGTCCTCATGTACACGGCCGGCGTGTGGTACCTCCTCATCCCCCTGTTGGTGGGGCGCAGGCTCTTCGGCGAGGAGGTGGTGCGGACGGTGATCCTGGCCGACCTCCTGGTCTCCCTGGGCGTCTGGAGCCACCACCTCCTGGGGGACCAGGCCCAGCCCTTCGTCATGCGGCTCCTCTCGGGCCAGTTCATCACCTGGGGCGAGTTCTTCACCATGGGCCTCACCATCTTCGCCTCCCTCGCGACCATCTGGCTGGCGCGGCCGGTCACGTTCACGCCGGCCCTGAAGTTCGTCCTGGGCTCCATCTTCGGCTTCATCATGGGGGGCGTAGCCGGGCTCATCCAGGCCAACGTGGGGCTGAACCTCATCTTCCACAACACCCAGTGGGTGGTGGCCCTGCACGCCCACACCTTCCTCCTGACCGGCCTGGGCTCGCTCCTCTTCGCCGTCCTCTACGCCTTGGTGCCCATGCTGACGAACCTGCAGTTCCGCAGCCAGCGGCTGGTGGACGCGCACTTCTGGCTGTGGATGGTGGGGGCCGTGACGATGGCCTACGCCATGGGCATGGCCGGCGCCCGGGGGATGCTGCGGCGGACCCTCTATGAGGGGACCCTCTACCAGCCCTACACGTTGGTGGGGCTCATCGGCTCCCTGATCCTCGCCGCGGGGTTCGTGGCCTTCCTGGCCAACGTCATCGCCACCCTGGGCTGGCGGAACGTGCTGGGGCTGGCCGTGCCGGAGAGGTGGCTGAGCCGAGGGGCGGAGGGGGTTTGAGCCGCCCCTCGGCATGCCGTGACCCCCGCTGCCCAGGCGCGGGGCGAGGCTTGCTTCCGGCTCTGTAGGGGCGATTCATGAATCGCCCCTACAGGCCCAAGGCAACTTGTGAATCGCCCCTACAAGTCTCTCGCCTCCGCCGTCTGTGGCGGCACCCCTCCCTCTCCGCAATGCGGAGAGGGAGGGACGGGTGAGGTTATCCTGCCCCTGCCGCCTTCTGGTGGCCTCCTGGCCAGGGTGTGCTATAATGCAGAGGCGCGTCCTGCGCGGATGGGTCCTTGGGAGCCACTCCAGGAGGCCACGAGCATGAAGGTGGAGTTGTACCGGCGTCAGGCTTTGCAGGCTTTCGGCGAGGCCCGGCGCCGGGCCTTCTGGGAACGGTTCTGGGGACGCCTGCGGGGCGAACCCACCGACCTCCTCTCGTTTGAGGCGGTGCGGACCGCCTTGGGGCTCACCTTCCGCATCGCGGAGGGGGTGCACAACGTCCCCCTGGACGACATCGTGGGCAGCGTGGACCGGGTGGAGGACTTCACCCGCCGCTTCCACCCTCGGCGGGACGACCTGAAGCACCGCTGGGTGAGGGTGGCGGAACTGGTCTTGGTGCAGGGGCTGGGGCCAGTCTCCCTCTTCCGGGTCAGCGAGATCTACTTTGTGGACGATGGGAACCACCGCGTCTCGGTGGCCCGGGCCATGGGTGCCACCAGCATTGAGGCCGAGGGCTGGCGCTTCCCCTGCCGCATCCGCCTGACCCGGGACCTGCGTCCCGAGGACCTGCCCTGCAAAGCCGCCTACCTCCAGTTCCTCCACCACACCGACCTGGACCGCGTGCGCCCGGACCACCGGGTGGACCTCACCGCGCCGGAGCGGTATGCCGTCCTGGAGGAGCACATTGCCGGGCACGCCAAGTGGCTGGAGGCGCAGCGCGGGGGCGCTCCCGTGCCCTTGGGCGAAGCGGTGGCCAGTTGGTACGACCGGGTCTACCTGCCCACGGTGAAGATCCTCTGCGACCTCAACGTGTGCCGCGAGTTCCCCCACCTGACGGAAGGGGACCTCTACGTCATCCTCTTGGAGCACCGGAAGCACCTGAGCCGGCTGTGGGAGCGCCCGGTGTCCCTCAGGGAGGCCATCCGGGACTACGTCTGTCACCATGGCCGGCGGCCCCTGACCTGCCTGCGGCGGTGGCTGCGGGGCTGCGGCTAGGCGGCGCGTTCCTCCGAACTGGGCCCATTCGCTGACGTCTCTCCTCCCGGCCGTCGGAGCGTGCCTCTCCTGGCGTGCGCGATGCACGGCAGAGAAGGGCGAGGTCCAGACCGGGCCGGTTGACAGGGCGAAGCCTTCATGATATACTTGTAGATGTATAACAAAAGTAGAAAGGAACACCTACATGGCCAATAGACTGGCCGGCGAGCGCAGCCCTTATCTCCGCCAACACGCGGATAACCCCGTGGACTGGTACCCCTGGGGCGAAGAGGCCTTCGCCAGGGCCCGCGCCGAAGGCAAGCCCATCCTCCTGAGCATCGGCTACGCGGCTTGCCACTGGTGTCACGTCATGGAACGGGAGTCGTTCCAGAACCCCGAGATCGCCGCCCTGATGAACGAGCACTTCGTCAACATTAAGGTGGACCGCGAGGAGCGCCCCGACTTGGATAGCCTCTACATGGAGGCGGTGCAGGCCCTCACGGGACGGGGCGGATGGCCCATGACCGTCTTCCTGACGCCGGAGGGGAAGCCCTTCTACGGGGGGACCTATTTCCCGCCCGAACCGCGCCACGGCCTGCCCTCCTTCCCCCAGGTCCTGCAGGCGGTGGCAGAAGCCTACGCCCAGCGTCCCCACGAAGTCGCGGAGTTGGCGGCCAGGACGGCGGCGCTCCTGAGCCAGGGGTGGGCCGTGAGGCCGGACCTCCGCCCCCTGCGCCAGGTCATGGATGAGGCTCTTGCCCACATCCACGGCGAGTACGACCCGCGCTACGGCGGCTTCGGGGGCGCGCCCAAGTTCCCGCCGGCCATGGTCCTGGACTTCCTGCTGGCCTTCCATGTCCTCCGGGGCGACCCCCTGGCCCTCCAGATGGTGGAACACACCTTGGGCGAGATGGCCCGGGGCGGCCTCTGGGACCACCTGGGCGGTGGCTTCCACCGCTACGCGGTGGACGAAGCCTGGCAGGTCCCCCATTTTGAGAAGATGCTCTACGACAACGCCCTCCTGGCGCAGGTCTATCTCCACGCCTACCAGGTCACCGGCAAGCCGGTCTACCGCCAGGTGGTGGAGGGGACGCTGGACTTTGTGCTGCGGGAGATGCGCTCTCCGGAAGGCGGCTTCTACGCCACCTTGGACGCGGACAGCGAGGGCGAGGAAGGGCGCTTCTACACCTGGACGCCGGACGAGGTGGAACGCTCGCTTGGGCCGGACCTGGCCCGGGCTTTCAACGCCTATTACGGCGTTACATCCCGGGGGAACTTTGAGGGCCGCAACGTCCTCTACGCGCCTCGCCACCCCGACGTGGTGGCCCACCAACTGGGCCTCTCCCCCGAAGCGCTGGAGGAGGCCCTGGGGGAGGCGCGGGCGCGGCTTTTGGCTGCCCGGGAGGCCCGGCCGCGGCCGGCGCGGGACGAGAAGGTCCTCGCCGAGTGGAATGGCCTGATGCTCCGGGCCCTGGCTGAGGCGGGCGCGGCTCTGGACCGCGCCGACTACCTCCAGGCGGCCCGGGCCGCTGCCGCGTTCCTGCTGGACCGGATGGTGGACAGCAGAGGGGTGCTCCAGCGCACCTACATAGGGGGAGAGGCTCGCCTGCCGGGCTTCCTGGCCGATTACGGGGCTGTGGCCGATGGCCTTCTGGCCCTCTACGCCGCCGACTTTGACCTCCGCTGGTTTGGGGCAGCCCAGCGCCTGGCCGAGGCGATGGTGGACCTGTTCTGGGAGGAAGGGGAGGGCTTCTGGGATACCGGCCCCCACCACGAGCGGCTGGTGGCGCGCCCTCGCACCCTCCAGGACAACGCCACGCCGGCGGGGAACTCCCTGGCCGTGCGCGTCCTGGCCTGCCTGGCCCTCTACCGAGGGGATGAGCGCTTCTCCCGCATCGCCACCGAAGCGGCCCGGACCACCGCGCCCCTCGCCTCTCAATACCCCCTGGCCTTCGGGCACCTCTTGGGCGGCCTCTTCTTGCTGGACGGGCAGGCCCTGGAAATCGCCCTGGTGGGGGAACCGGAGGAGGAACCCTTCCGTGCCCTGCGGCGGGTGGTCCAGGGGCGCTTCCTCCCCCACGCGGTGGTGGCGGCCGGTCGCCCGGGCGGCCCCGAGGCAGAAGCAGTGCCGCTCCTGGCTGGGCGCTCCCCGGTGGAAGGGAGACCAGCGGCCTACCTCTGCCGGGGCTTTGTCTGCGAGACCCCCATCACGGACGCAGCAGCGCTGGTGCGCGCCCTGGCAGGATGACCGAGTCAGAGCCCACGCGACTGGAGGAATGAGTGCGTGAAGCGAAACATCGCCTTAGGGCTCTCCCTTCTGTTGGGGATGTGGGTGTTGGCGGCATGCGGCGGGGTGCCGGCCATGCCGACGCCCGCACGCTTGGCCATCCAGGAGCCCACGCTCACTGCCACCTCCCGCCCCCCTCCCCTCCCCACGCCCACGCCGACCCGGACGGCCACGCCCACCGCTTCTCCCTCGGTGACGGCCACCCCCACCACCACGCTCACACCCACGCCCACGGCAACCCCGACGCCGCACCCCCTTTCCATTGCATGGCTCCGCCAGCAGACGTACCCGGGGAGTGAGATCACCCTTGAAGAGGCCCTGGAACCCGGCCCCAACTACGGCCGCTCCGTGGTCTCCTACCGGTCCGAGGGCCTGAAGATCTACGCCCTCCTCACTGTGCCCCAGGGCACGCCCCCGGCCAGCGGCTGGCCAGTGGTGGTCTTCAACCACGGCTACATCCCGCCCGAGCAATACCGCACGACGGAGCGCTACGTGGCCTACGTGGATGCCTTCGCCCGCAATGGCTACATCGTCTTCAAGCCCGACTACCGAGGCCACGGCGCGTCGGAAGGGACAGCGCGCAGCGCCTACGGCGACCCTGGGTATACGGTGGATGTCCTCAACGCCGTGGCCTCTATCCAGCGCTATAAGGCTGCCGACCCGCAGCGGATCGGCATGTGGGGGCATTCCATGGGCGGGTACATCACCTTGAGGGCCATGGTGGTGAGCGACGACATCAAGGCAGGCGTCATCTGGGCAGGGGTGGTGGCCTCTTACCCTGACCTCTTGGCCCGCTGGACGCGGCGGAACCCCGCGGGCGGCGTGATCCCCCCACGCGCTCGCTCTTGGCGGCAGGAATTAGTGACCCGGTACGGCAGCCCTGAGGAGAACCCGGCCTTCTGGGATTCCCTCTCGGCCAACTCGTTCCTCGCGGACCTATCGGGGCCTGTGCAACTTCACCACGGCACGGCCGACGAGAGCGTCCCCCTGGAATTCTCGGCCACCCTCTTCCAGCAGATCCTGGCAGTGGGTGGCGTGGTGGAGTTCAACCAGTACGAGGGCGACGACCACAACCTCTCCAGGCACTTTGCGACAGCGATGCAGCGTTCCCTGGCCTTTTTTGACACCTACGTTAAGGGGGCCGCGCCCTGAGGACTCTGACGTGCCGCCGGACTTGCGCCGCTAGAATAGCCTGAGCCCGGCGCGGAACTCATCCACGTGGCGGGTATCGCCGCACTGGTTCTGGACCTCCTTGTAGGCGTCCTCTTCCTCTTTGGCGGCCTCGGTGCGGCGGTCCAGGACCCACTTGATGGCCGCGCCTTGGGCGATGGTGCCCAGGGTGGAAACCGCACCGGGCAGCCAATCCTGGCGGATGAAGAAGGCGATGGCCACCACCAGGAAGACCACCACAGCCGCACCGAAGGCGAAGAGGAGGATGGTCCAGAGGTTCTTCCAGAGGGCGGCGTTGCGGTAGCGTTGTTGCGCGATCTGGCAGGGGATGCTGACGTTGTTGGGCATCTCAGGCTCCTTTTCCCACGCTCAAGCCAACCGTCAAGAGGCTCTCGGGATAGCCACCCGATAGGACATTATACCACATCCTTGCGGCTGCGTCACGCTTGCGGTTCTGGCCTTCTTGGGTTATAATGTTGAAGAACGCTTTCCCCATCAGCGCCGATGTTTGCCTTTACGGCATGGGAAAGAGAGCGCCCAGCAGATGAGAGGGACACTCCGTCTCTACAGGTCAGATCCGAGGGAACCAGGGAGCGCACGTCCCTCCCTGCTGCCCGTCCCATGCCACTGTCTGTCGTCTCGCCCTCATGGCAGGTTGCACCCCGTGACGAGCCATATCCCAAGGGAGGAGTGAGATGCGCAAGGGAGTGCCCCCGCTTGTCGTCCTCTTGACCGTTCTCGCCCTCGTGCTGGCTGGCTGTGGAGGGGCAGCCACGCCCACCCCGGGCGGGGCCGCTGCGACCCAGCCGCCCACACCCAAACTGCCCGAGGCCGCCACCGTGGCCAAGCCCCAGCCCACCAGCGAACTCATCGGCGGGGCCACCGCCGTCCTGGGGGCCACCGTGGAGCCAACGCCCACGCCGCGGCCGCTCCCTACGAAGCCGCCAACCCCCACCAAGGCCCCGGTCCCGACCGACACAGCCGCCCCCGCACCCACAGCCACGGAGGTCCCCCCAACGGCCACCGCAGCAGCCCCCACGGGGCCGGTGGAGGCCCCCATGGTGGAGATCCCCGCCGGCGAGTTCCTCTTCGGCAGCGACGAACAGCCCGAAGCCAGCCCGCCTCAGAAGGTCAACTTGCCGGCCTTCTACATTGACGTCTACGAGGTGACCAACGCCCAGTTTGCCGCGTTTGTGGCGGCCACGGGGTACAAGACCACGGCGGAGCAGGCGGGCGAGCCCTCCTGGCGGGACTACTTCGGCAAGGGCGAAGAGGAGCACCCGGTGGTCAAGGTCAGTTGGTACGACGCGGAAGCCTACTGCAAGTGGGCCGGCAAGCGGCTCCCCACGGAGCAGGAGTGGGAAAAGGCTGCCCGCGGCACCGACGGCCGCCGCTACCCCTGGGGCAACGAGTTTGACCCCGAGAAGGTCAACGGCATGGAGGCCGGCTACCGGCGCACCCTGCCGGTGGGCAGCCTGCCCGCAGGGGCCAGCCCCTACGGCGTGATGGACATGGCCGGCAACGTGGCCGAGTGGACGGCAGACTGGTACAAGGCCTACCCTGGCAGTTCCTACCGCGACCAGTACATGGGCGAGAAGTTCCGCATCACCCGGGGCGGTGGCTGGTTCAGCGACAAGGAGCAAGTGCAGACCTTCTTCCGCAACAGCACCGCGCCGGAAGCGGCAAACGACGACCTCGGGTTCCGGTGTGCCCGGTAAGGGCAGAGAGGCCTCATGTCGGGCGAGGGGAGACGCTCCCTGCCCACAAGACCAGGAGAGGAGGGGTGTAGCGGAAGGGAAACGACGCATTGGGCAAGGCCCGGGCGAGGCCCGGGAGGACTGTCGTCAACCGGTTGATCACATCATACGAGGGAGGTGCTAGGATGCGCAAGCGGATCGCCCTGAACCTGTTCGTCGTGTTGGCCCTTTTGGCGGTGAGCGTCTCCTTCGCCGCGGCAGCCCCGTCGGCGCAGGAGAACATCTACACCGTCCAGAAGGCCGACAACCTCTGGCGCTTGGCCGAGAAGTACCTGGGCAAGGGGTACTACTACCCGGCCATCGTCATGGCCACCAACATGAAGCACCAGGAGGATGCCACCTTCGCCCTCATCCGGACCCCCAGCCTGATCCTCCCTGGCTGGAAGCTCCTCATCCCGACGGCGGAAGAGGCGGAGAAGCTCCTGGCGCAGCGGCAGGTCGGTCTCGTCACCGACGTGGGCAAGGTGGATGACGGCACCTTCAACCAGTACGCCTACGAGGGGATGATGCGGGCCGCCAAGGAGTTCAACCTCAAGTCGGCCTTCATTGAGACCCTCCAGCCCACGGACTACGAGAAGAACGTGGAGCAGTTCGCCAACGAAGGGTACGACATCATCATCACCGTGGGCTTCATGATGGGCGAGACCACCCAGAAGATGGCCGCCAAGTACCCCAACATCAAGTTCGCCATCGTGGACTATTCCTACTCGCCTGACCAGGTCCCCAACAACAACATCATGGGCCTGACCTTCCGCGAGGACCAGTCGGGCTTCCTGGCCGGCGCGCTGGCGGGCTTCATGACCAAGTCCAAGGTCGTGGGCATCGTGGCCGGCATGGAGATCCCGCCGGTCAAGAAGTTCCGCAACGGCTACGAGCACGGCGTCAAGTACGTCTGCGGTGACTGCCGCGTCGTGGGCGTCTACATTGACTCCTTCACCGACCCCGCTCGCGGCAAGGCCGCGGCCGAGTCCCAGATCGCCGAGGGCGCCGACGTCATCTTCGGCGCCGGCGGCCCGACCGGCTCCGGCGGCATCCTGGGCGCGGCTCAGCAGGGCGTCTGGGTCATCGGCGTGGACCAGGATGAGTACTACACCACCTTCAAGGGTGGCGCGCAGACCGGCGCGGACAAACTCCTCTCCAGCGCCATGAAGCGCGTGGACGTGGCCGTCTACACCGCCGTGCGGGACGCGGTCTGGGGCACCTTCAAGGCGGGCACGGCCGTCTTTGACGCCGCCAACAACGGCGTGGGCCTGGCCCCCTTCCACGAGACAGAGGACGACGTGCCGGCCAACGTGAAGGCCGCCCTGGAGAAGATCTTCAAGATGCTCGCCGACGGCACGCTGAAGACCGGTGTGGACCCGGTCACCGGTGACGTGATCCCGGCCGAGGTCCCGGCCCCCGGCTCCTTCAGCATGTAGGCCGCAGGGTGACGGAGGGGCTGGCGTCCATCGCCAGGCGCCAGCCCCTCCTTGCTACGCTGAAGTGGGGAATCGGTAGGGGCGAGGCATGCCTTGCCCCTACCGATAGCCTGTGATAGAGGGGGCAGACATGGATCTAGCCCTGAGATTGGAGGGCATCACCAAGCGGTTCCCAGGGGTGCTGGCCAACGACCACATCCACTTTGACCTGCGCCGAGGGGAGGTCCACGCCCTGCTGGGGGAGAACGGCGCCGGCAAGACGACGCTGATGAACATCCTCTACGGGCTGTACACCCCAGACGAGGGGCGCATCTTCCTGAACGGCGAGGAAGTGGCCATCCACACCCCTGCCGACGCCATCCGCCACGGCATCGGCATGGTGCACCAGCACTTCATGCTGGTGCCGGTCATGACCGTCACCGAGAACATCATCCTCGGGGCGGAAGTCGTCAAGTCTGGCATCCTCCTAGATCATCGGCGGGCCGAGGAGGAGATCCGGCGGCTCTCGGCCCAGTACGGGCTGGAAGTGGACCCCAGGGCGCTGGTGGCCGACCTGCCGGTGGGGGCTCGGCAGCGGGTGGAGATCATCAAGGCCCTCTACCGCCAGGCCGACATCCTGATCTTGGACGAGCCCACCGCCGTCCTCACGCCCCAGGAGTCCAACGCGCTCTTCGCCACCATCCGCTCCCTGGTGGCCCAGGGGAAATCGGTCATCTTCATCACCCACAAACTGCGCGAGGTCTTCGCCATCGCCGATCGCATCACCGTGTTGCGGGATGGGCACGTGGTGGGCACGACCACCCCGGCCGAGACCACCATGGCACAACTGGCGGCCATGATGGTGGGCCGCGAGGTCATCCTGACGGTGGAGAAGGGGCCAGCCAAGCCGGGCGAGGTCGTGCTCCAGGTGCGCGGCCTGGAGGCCTACGACGACCGCGGGGTGAAGGCGGTGAACGGCGTGTCTTTTGAGGTGCGGGCTGGCGAGGTGCTGGGCATCGCTGGCGTGCAGGGGAACGGCCAGACCGAACTGGTGGAGGTCTTGACCGGCCTGCGGCCTGCCGAGGCCGGGCTGGTCCTCATCTCTGGGGTGGATGTGACCAACGCCTCGCCCCGCAAGATCATGGAGCAGGGGGTGGCCCACATCCCGGAGGACCGGCGGGAGCACGGCCTGGTGGACGCCTATCCCGTGGCCGACAACCTGATCCTCTGCTCCTACTACCAGCCCCCCTTCGCCCGCGGCGTCCTGCTCAACGAGAGGGCCATTGAGGAGTACGCCCAGCGCCTGGTCAGGCAGTTTGACATCCGCACGCCCAGCGTGTACACGAACGGGGGCAGCCTTTCGGGAGGGAACCAGCAGAAACTGGTGGTGGCCCGGGAGTTCAGCCGGCCCATCAAACTCCTCATCGCCGCTCAGCCCACGCGGGGCCTGGACGTGGGGTCCATTGAGTTCATCCACCAGCAGATCGTGCGCAAGCGGGACGAGGGGTGCGCGGTCCTCTTGGTTTCGGCGGAGTTGGACGAGATCATGTCCCTCTCGGACCGCATCGCGGTGATGTACAAAGGGCAGATCCTCGCCACGCTGGATGCGGCCGAGGCCACGCCCGAACGGGTGGGCCTCCTGATGGCCGGCATCCGGGAGGAGGAACGGGCGAGGGAGGGAGAGGTGACCCATGCCACCTGATTCCGATGTTTCCGCAACCCGCCCCGAAGCGGTGACGCGGGCAGGCCCTGTGCAGGGGCTGTGGGCGCGCGTCCGGGGGTGGAACTGGGGGGAACTGGCCATCCCCTTCCTGGCGGTCCTCACGGCCGTCCTGGTGGGGGCGCTGGTCATCTTCGGCACCCGCATCTACGAGATCCGGGAGGAAGGCCTCGCCCTGCCCCTGGGCGAGGTGCTCCGTCAGTCGCTCTTCTACGTGGTGGCCGCCTACCAGGGGCTCTTTGAGGGGGCCATCGGGTCCCAGCGGGCCTTCCTGGACAGCCTGGTCTACTCCACACCCTACATCCTGGCCGGCCTGGCCGTGGCCCTGGGGTTCAAGTGCGGCCTCTTCAACATCGGGGGCGAGGGGCAACTCTACATGGGGGCCCTGTGCTCCACGGTGGTGGGGTTCTCCCTCAAGGGCCTGCCCCTCTACATCCACCTGCCCCTGGCCGTCCTGGCTGGCGCGCTGGGAGGGGCCATCTGGGGAGCCATCCCGGGCTTCCTGAAGGCCGTCACCGGGGCCCACGAAGTCATCAACACCATCATGATGAACTACATCGCCGTGAAGACGGTGGACTATCTGGTGAAGAACGTCATCCGGGACCCCACGGCCTCCCTGGACCGCACCCCCTTTGTGGAGCCCTCGGCCCGGTACCCGATGCTGGTGCCGGGGTCCAACCTGAGCACAGGTTTCTTGGTGGCCCTGGCGGCGACGGTGTTCGTCTGGTGGTTCCTCTACAAGACCACGTGGGGGTTTGAGGTGCGGACGGTGGGCCTGAACCCCAGCGCGGCCCGCTACGCGGGCATGAGCGTGGCCAAGAACTTCGTCCTGGCCATGGCTCTGGCGGGCGCGCTGGCTGGGCTGGGGGGCGTGAGCATCGTTCTGGGGCGGCCCAGCGAGTACAGCCTGAAGGCGGCGTTCTCCACTGGCTTCGGGTTTGATAGCATTGCCGTGGCCCTCCTGGCCAAGAGCCACCCCATCGGCATCATCCCCGCCGCCTTCCTGTGGGGCGCGCTGCGGAACGGCGCCGGCCTGATGCAGGTGCGGGCGCCCGGCATCTCCATTGACCTGGTGAACATCGTCCAGGCCCTGGTCATCATCTTCGTGGCTGCCGACGAGATCGTGCGTCGGCTTTACCGCATCCGGGCTCGCCGGGCGATGGAGGTGGTCTTCACCCGAGGGTGGGGGAGGTAAGCCATGGCCACAACCACTGCGGAACTTGCCCCCCTGGTGCGCCAGCGCTTCTGGACCCGCGGGCGCGGCTTCGGGGTGGTGTACCTCCTGCTGGCGGCGGTGTTCGGCCTCGCCGGGCTACGGGCTGACCCGGGCACCATCTCCAGCATGGGCTTGGGGGTGATCGGCCAGCCGCCGCCGGTGCGGGTGCCGGTGCCCACCGGCCCGGCGCTCCTGGCCATCGGGGTCGTGCTGGCCGCGGCGGGCGTCCTCAGCCTGGCGCGCCGCCTGGAGGAACGCCAGGAGAACCTCCTGCTCCTGGTCTGCTTCGCCTTCCTCATCTTCGGCGTCCTGATCGCGGCGGCTGCCGGGCGCGGCCTGGACCTCATCGGGATGATCAAAGATAGCGTGCGCCTGGCGACGCCCATCGTGCTGGGGTCCCTGGCCGGCGTGATGTGCGAGCGGTGCGCCGTCATCAACATCGCCATTGAGGGGATGATGCTCACCGCGGCCTGCCTGGGTTTCACGGCATCGCTGTATTCCCAGAACATGTGGTTGGGGCTCCTGGTGGCCGTCCTCTCGGGCATGGTGATGGCCGCCCTGCACGCCGTCCTTTCCGTCCGCTTCAAGGTGGACCAGATCGTGAGCGGGACGGCCATCAACATCCTGGCGGTGGGGATCACCGGGTACGTGCGCAAGGCGTTCCTGCTGGGCAACCCCTTCGGCGCGCCGGAGGTCTTCCCCTACATCTTCCGGAACACGCCCCTGTGGAACATCCCCATCCTGGGGACCATCCTCTTCCAGTACCAGCCGATGGTCTACGCGGCCATCATCCTGGTGCCCCTGGTGTGGTTCGTGCTCTTCAAGACGCCGTGGGGCTTGCGCACGCGCGCCGTGGGCGAACACCCCCGGGCGGCCGACACCCTGGGCATCAACGTCTTCAAGGTGCGGTACGTGAACGTCATCGCCGCGGGGGCCATCGCGGGCCTGGGTGGGGCCTGGTTCTCCCTGGAGACGGTGGGCAGTTTTGACGACCTGATGACCAGTGGCAAGGGGTTCATCGCCCTGGCGGCGATGATCTTCGGCAACTGGAACCCCATCGGGGCGTCGCTGGGGGCATTGCTCTTCGGCTTCGCCGACGCCCTGGCCTTCAAACTGCAGATCCTGGGGGTGGGGGTGCCCTACCAGTTCATCAACATGGCCCCCTACATCCTGACCATGGTCGCCCTGGCTGGCGTCATCGGCCGGACGGTCCCGCCCGCTGCCGACGGCCAGCCGTACGAGAAGCAGTGATAGGGGCAGTGGGTGATGGCAAAAGTCGTGCAGGTTGAATTGCCCGAGAAGTTGGTGGCGGAGATTGAGGCGCTCGTGGCAGGTGGCTGGTTTGCCGACGAAGAGGAGGTGGTGCGCCTAGCCCTCACGGAATTCATCAGCCGCCACCGTTTTGCCCTGTTGGAGCAATTCCAGCGGGAGGATATTGCCTGGGCGTTGCAGCAAAAGCGGGAAGATGCGGCTTCATGAGACGCGTGGTCACCAACACCGGCCCTCTGTCGCATCTCCAGGAAGCCGGCGTATTGGATCTGATGTCCCTGACAGGGGAGGTGCACCTTCCCCCGAGCGTCGCCCAGGAGATCGCTTACCTCCTGCCCTCTTGGCGTTCTCCCTCGTGGCTCCAGGTGGTGGATGCCCTGGCCGTTCCCTACGCGGAGGAAGCCCTCACGTGGCAGCAGGCTGGGCTTTTGGATGCGGGAGAGGCGGAAGCCATCGCGTTGGCACGTCAGTTGCGGGCGGACTGGTTGCTCACGGACGATGCAGCGGCCCGGCTCGTGGCCCAGTCATTGGGGATAGAGGTGCACGGTTCCCTGGGCGTTGTCCTGTGGGCAGCCGCTGTCGGACATCTGGACCGCCCGAGGGCAGAGGCTGCATTGGATGGGTTAGCCCGTTCCTCGTTGTGGATCTCAGCAAGGGTCCTGCGCGAGGCCAGGTCTGCTCTTGACCGCCTCTGTAGCCCGGGGGCCAGAGACCCCCTCTCGCGAGGAGCAAGTCACACTTCGTAGCAACCGGAGTACTACGCCACAGTGGTTCTGGACGATATGCAATCTGAGTAGGGGCGCACGGCCGTGCGCCCCTACGAGACTGCGACCGTGACCTGCATGGCCAAAACGGGATTTTCATTGTGGTCCAGTACGGAGTCCCGATCACGCTGCTATGCATGAGGGTTTCCAATGGCACGCTACATCGGAGCAGTAGACCAAGGCACGACTGGCACCCGCTTCATGCTCTTCAGCCCCGAGGGGAAGGTCGTCGCCTCCCACTACCAGGAGCACCGCCAGATCTACCCCCGGCCCGGCTGGGTAGAGCACGACCCCCTGGAAATCTGGCAGAAAACCCAAGAGGTGATCCAGGGCGCCCTGCAGAAAGGCGGCATCCGCCCGCAGGAGATCGCCGCCATCGGCGTCACCAACCAGCGGGAGACGACCATCGTCTGGGACCCCCAGACCGGCCGCCCCCTCTACAACGCCATCGTCTGGCAGTGCACCCGCACCACCGAGATCTGCCAGCGCCTCAAGGACCAGGGCCTGGAGCCCACCGTGCGGGAGAGGACCGGCCTCCCCATCGCCACCTACTTCTCCGGGCCCAAGGTCAAATGGCTCCTGGAGAACGTCCCTGGCCTGCGGGAACGGGCTGAGGCCGGCCAGGCCCTCTTCGGCACGGTGGATACCTGGCTCATCTGGAACCTGACCGGCGGCCCGAAGGGGGGTGTCCACGTCACCGATGTCTCCAACGCCTCCCGGACCATGCTCATGAACCTGCAGACCCTGGACTGGGACCCCCAGATGCTGGAAGTGTTGGGCGTGCCGAGGGCGATGCTCCCGGCCATCCGCCCCTCCAGCGACCCAGCCTTCTACGGCACAACGCCCGCCAACGGCCCCCTGGGGGCAGAGGTCCCGGTCTGCGGCGACCTGGGGGACCAGCAGGCGGCCCTCTTCGGCCAGGCCTGCTACGACGCGGGCGAGGCCAAGAATACCTACGGCACCGGCTGCTTCATGCTCCTGAACACGGGGACCCGGCCAGTCCCTTCCCGGCACGGCCTCCTCACCACCCTGGCTTACAAACTGGGCGATGAGCCAGCGGTCTACGCCCTGGAGGGCTCCATCGCCATCACCGGTGCGGCGGTGCAGTGGCTGCGGGACAACCTCGGCCTCATCCGCAGCGCGGCGGAGACGGAGGAGATCGCCCAGTCGGTGGAGGATGCCGGGGGCATCTACTTTGTGCCGGCCTTCTCTGGCCTCTTCGCCCCCCACTGGGACATGTACGCCCGGGGCGTCATCGTCGGCCTGACCCGCTACGTGACCCGCGCCCACCTGGTGCGGGCCACCCTGGAGGCCATCTGCTACCAGACGCGCGAAGTCCTGGAGGCGATGAAGGCTGACTCCGGCGTGGCCCTGACCCGCCTCAAGGTGGACGGCGGAGCGGTGGTCAACAACTTCCTCATGCAACTCCAGGCCGACATCCTGGGGGTGCCGGTGGTGCGCCCCACGGTGGGCGAGACGACGGCCCTGGGCGCGGCCTACGCTGCCGGGCTGGCCGCAGGCGTGTGGAAAGACCTGGACGCCCTGCGCCAGAACTGGGGCGTGGACCGCGTCTTTGAGCCTCAGTGGGACGAGGCCCGGCGCGAGGCCGGCTACGCGGGCTGGCTGCGGGCTGTGGACCGCGCCCGCGGCTGGGTCCAGCCGTAACACGGAGGGGCGATCCATGCATCGCCCACAGGCCTCCTCTCTCCCAACCCAGGGGGCTCAGAACCCATTCGTCCATTCGTGCCATTCGTGACCTTGATTTAACGGGGTGGGTATGTATAGGGCGCGGGTCATCATCGTAGGGGGCGGGATCACGGGCATCGCCACGGCCTACGACCTGGCCCTGCGGGGCTTGGATGTGGTGGTGCTGGAGCGGGGCGAGGTCGCCTCGGCGGCCAGCGGACGCCACCACGGCCTCCTGCACTCCGGGGCCCGCTATGCCCTCACGGACCTGGAGTCGGCGCGGGAGTGCATCCAGGAGAACACCATCCTGCGGCGCATCGCCCCGGGGACCTTTGAACTGAACGACGGCCTCTTCGTGGCCCTCACGGAGGAGGACCTGGCCCTCCGGGACGACTTCCTCGCCGGGTGCGCCGCAGCGGGCATCCCCGCCAGGCCCCTCTCCCCCCAAGAGGCGCTCCGCCGGGAGCCGAACCTCAACCCCCACCTCCTGGCCGCGGTGCAGGTCCCCGACGGGACCTGCGACGCCTGGCGGCTGGTGGCCCGCTTCCTGGCCAGCGCGCGGGCCGCCGGGGCGGAGGTACGCCCCTACCACGAAGTGCTGGACGTCCTGGTCCAGGCCGGACGGGTCACCGGGGTGGAGGTGCGGGACCACATCCGCAACCGCACCTACCGCCTGGAGGCTGACTTGGTGGTGAACGCCGCTGGGCCCTGGGCCGGACGGATCGCGGCCATGGCCGGGGTGCGGGTGCCGGTGCGTCCTTCGCCAGGGGTGATGGTGGCGGTGGAGGGCCGCTTCACCCACATGGTGGTGAACCACCTCCACAAGCCCGGGGATGGCGACATCATCGTCCCCCAGCGCCTCTGCTCCCTCATCGGGACCACGGCTTGGTTCACGGAGGACCCGGACCGGGTGGAGATGCCCCGGGACCACGTGGAGGCGATGCTGCGGCTGGGGGCGGACCTCGTGCCAGCCGTGGCCCGGGCTCCCTTCAAGGCGGCCTGGTGGGCGGTGCGGCCGTTGGTGGCCGCCTCCGACGCCGCGGACGACCGGGAGGTGAGCCGCACCTTCCGCTGCTTTGACCACCAGGCCCGGGACGGCCTGGCGGGGTTCGTCTCCATCCTGGGGGGCAAGGCCATCACCGCCCGGGCCATGGCCCAGGCCACGGCGGACGCCGTCTGCGCCCAACTGGGGATTGAGGCCCCCTGCCGCACGGCCGAACTGACGCTCCTTCCTCACTACGCCTATGAGTGGCCATCCCTGTCGCCTACCCCTTCCGCCCCCGCGCCCAGGCCAGGAGGAGGGCAACCTCCCGAGCGCCCATGAGGGCTGCCGCCGCCAGGTACACCAGCGCGCCCCCAGCCGCGCCGAGGGCCAGGTAGGCCAGGCTGCCCAGATGGGGGGCCAGGTGGGGCAAGAGGGCCAGGAACGCGCCCATCGCCGCCGTCGCCCCCACCGTCCGCAGGAGCGCG
>DAOTYM010000083.1:0-1509 GCA_034434775.1 Anaerolineae bacterium
GGACGATGACGGTGCCCAGGCTGCCGGCGAAGAAGAGGAGGGGCAGGTTCACCGCCACAGCCCGGATGGCCTGCAGGTTCTCACCCAGGAGGGCCAGGTTCTGCTCCTCAAAGCGGCGGAACTCGTAGGGCTCGCGGGCGAAGGCCTTCACCACCCGGATGCCGGCCAGGTTCTCCTGGAGGATGGTGTTCAGGCGCGCCAGTTCCTGCTGCACCCGCATGAAGATGGGGCGGACGGTCCCGGTGAAGCGGAGGATGGCGAAGGCCAGGAGCGGCATGATCAGCATGCTCAAGGCAGCCAACTGCCAGTCCATGCGGAAGAGGATGGCCAGCGTGGCGACGAGCATCACGATGGCGTTCAGGAACTGGAGGAAGCCGAAGCCGATGAACATGCGTACGAGTTCCACGTCGTTGGTGGCACGGGTCATCAGTTGGCCGGTCTGGGCGCGGTCGTAGTAGCCGAAGGAGAGGCGCTGCAGTTTTTCGTACAGGGCGTTGCGCAGGTCAAAGGCCACCCCTTCTCCGACCCGGGCCGCGAGGTAGCCCCGCAGGAAGTTGAAGAGGCCCTGGGCCGCAGCCACCAAGACGATGCCCACCGCCGCCAAGAGCACGAACGAGAGGTCGCCCGCGCCGATGCCCCGGTCAATGACCATCTGTACCAGGCGCGGGGTGACCAGGTTGGCAGCGGTGGCCAGGAGGAGGCTCCCGTAGGCCCCGGCGGCCAGCCAGGCATAGGGCTTCATGTAGCCCAAGGCACGCAGGAGGTGACGCATATCCGATCTCCCTTGCCGCCATTTGTTTAGCAAGCCTAAATATTATACCGCTGAAGGTCTGCCCTGTCAAATGGAGGAGGCTGTGTGGATACCGAGGGTTTAACCTCCACCCCTGCCCCCTGGCCCGTAGGGGCAATTCATGAATTGCCCCTACAATCGCCCCTACCCCTCGCCCCCGCCGCCTGCGGCGGCACCCCTCCCCTCTCCGCTTGGGAAAGGGAAGGGAGGACTGGGGGATGGGGTGAGGTCTGTAGGGGCGATTCATGAATCGCCCCTACAGACCCTCACGTCGCGGAGAGGCCGGGGGAGAGGTCCTGGAGGCGCGCTCTACCGGCCGCGGCCCAGGGGCCGTTGCAGACGCTCTCCCTCCCGCAGGGCCTTGAGGGCCGCCCGCACCCGCTCCGGCGTGAGGGGGATCTGGCGGATGCGGGCCCCCGTGGCGGCGTAGACCGCGTTGGCCAAGGCCGGGGCCACGCCGTTCATGGGGATCTCCGCCACGGCCTTGGCCCCGAAGGGGCCGCTGGGCTCGTAGGTGGGCACCAGGATGGCCGTGATCTCGGGCATCTCGTCGGCGCGGAAGATGTGGTAGTCCCGCAGGCTGGGGTTCAAAAGGCGCCCTGCCTCGTCGTAGAGCATCTCCTCGCACACCGCGTACCCCAGGGCCTGGGTCAGCCCTCCCTCAATCTGCCCCTCCGCGGCCGCGGGGTTGATGGGCGTGCCGCAGTCCACCGCGCAGG
>DAOTYM010000084.1:0-2916 GCA_034434775.1 Anaerolineae bacterium
GGAGGTCCAGCCCTTGCACCACGCCCTCCAACTCCTCGCCGGGCACCCCCAGCCGCACCGGGCGGGAAGCCCCCACGCACACGAGGACCGCCCTGTACCCCTGCGCGGCCAGGTCACCCAGGGAGACAGCCCCGCCGGGCCCCACGCGGGCGTTCAGGCGGACCTCCACGCCCAGGCGCTCCACGGCAGCGACCTCGCGGCGCAGCACCTCCCGCGGCAGGCGGTAGGCCGGGATGCCCACGGCCATCATGCCGCCGGCCACAGGCAGGGCCTCAAAGACGGTCACCCGGTGGTTCCGCTCGGCCAGGTAGGCGGCTGCGGTGAGCCCGGCCGGGCCGGACCCCACCACGGCCACCTTGGGCCCAGTGGGGGCAGCGGTGGGGGTCTGTGCAGGCGGGTCGTGGGCCCAGACCCAATCGTCCACGAACCGCTTCAGGGCGCGGATGGCGACGGCTGCATCGGCCTGGCTGCGGCGGCAGGCGGTCTCGCAGGGGTGGTGGCACACCCGGCCCAGGGCACCTGGGAAGGGCGTCCGCTCGCGGATGAGGTCCCACGCCTCCCGGAACCGCCCGCGGGCGATGAGGGCCGTGTATCCCTGGGCGGAGATCCCCACCGGGCAGGCATCGGTGCAGGGGGAGCGGCCTTCCCGCTCCAGGACCGGTGCGGTGGGGAACGCCCCCCGTGGCCCAAGGTGGATGGCCCGCTTCCCCTCCGGCCCGACCTCCACGGGGCAGACAAGGAGGCACTCGCCGCACGCCGTGCACCGGTCCAGGGAGACGTACCGGGGCGCGCTCTCCAGGCGCACGCGCCAGCCGCCAGGGGTCCGCTCCCAGGCCGTCGGCGTGGTGGAAAGGTACACCTGCACCCGGGGGTCGGCCCAGGCCTCCAGGAAGGGCGTCGTGGCCTCCCAGGGAGAGCCTCCCCCCGCGCCCTCCCCGAGGAAGGGGCTCCCCTCGGCCAGGACCACCTCCACGCCGGCCCCGGCCAGGCTGAGGGCTGCCCGGGCGCCGGCCAGGCTCCCTCCGACCACGAGCACGCGCGGGGGCATGGCCTCACCCTTCCTCCCGGGGCAGCGTGCTCTGGGCCTCTTTCGCCCGGCGAGCCTCTTCAAGCCCCTTGGCCAGGGCCCGCAGGTTCACCTCCGCCGTGCCCCCGGGCACCGAGGTCTCCACGGCTTTCCGCAGGGCGTCCAGAGAGACGAGGTCCGTCACCCCCACCAGGAAGCCCAGCATGACGATGTTGGCGCCCATGGCGAAGCCCATCTCCTCGGCCAGGCGGGTGGCCGGCACGCGGTAGACCTGGACGGTGGAGGGCACGTCCGGCGGCTCCACCAGGTCCTCGTCCACGATCAGGATGCCGTCCTTGGCGAGGGCCGGGAGGTACGTGTTGCAGGCCTGCTGGGACATGGCCACCAGCACCTGGGGCTGGATGAGGTGGGGGTAGTGGATCGGTTCATCGGCCAAGATCACCTGGGCGCTGCAGGCCCCGCCCCGTGACTCCGGCCCGTAACTCTGGGTGAAAGTGGCCTCCATCCCGTCGTAGATGGCCGCCGCCTTGCCCAGGATGTACCCGGCCAGGACGATCCCCTGTCCTCCAAAGCCGCTGATCTGCACCTCTCTGCGGGTCACGCTCTCCCCTCCTGGGGCCGTCAGGCGGCCACGGCCTGCGCTTCAGCGCGGACGAGGTCCAGGAAGGTGGGCCGCTCCTCGTCCACGAAGACGCCTTCCACAATGGGCCCGCCCAACTCAATGGCCGCCTCTTTGGGGTCCATGCCGTGGCGGATGACCCCGTGCTCCCGGAAGTACCGCAGCATCTGCAAGCCCAGGAGTTGGGCCTCCTCTGCAGAGGGCTTCTGGCCGCCGTAGAACTGCCGCCTGTTCCACCGGCCGTAGAGGGTGGGGCAGGGGGAGATGATCTCCACGAAACTGAAGCCCCGCTTTTGGAGGGCCCGCAGCAGGGACCGCTCCAGCCGCCGCACGTGGAGGGTGGTCCACCGGGCCACGTAGACCGCGCCGCTGCCGGCCGCCAGGTGGGGCAGGTTGAAGGGGAACTCGGAGTTCCCCCGGGGAGACGTGCTCGTGCGGGCCCCGATGGGGGTCGTGGGGCCCAGTTGCCCCCCGGTCATGCCGTAGTTGAAGTTGTTGACGCAGATGACCGTGAGGTCTATGTTGCGGCGGGCGGCGTGGATGAAGTGGTTCCCGCCGATGCCCACCAGGTCCCCGTCGCCGGAATAGACGATGACCTTGAGGTCCGGGTTGGCCAGTTTAAGGCCCGTGGCGAAGGGGATGGCCCGGCCGTGGGTCGTGTGGAAGGAGTCCACGTTCACGTAGCCGGCCACGCGTCCTGTGCACCCGATCCCTGAGACCACCACCACCTTGTCCAGGTCCAGTCCAGACTTGTTCAGCGCGCTCACAAAGCAGGTCAGGGCCGTCCCCAGCCCGCACCCCGGGCACCAGATGTGCGGCAACCGGTCCACCCGCAGCAAGCGGTCCAGGGGGTGGTGCCCCTCTTCCTCGGGCTTGGGGGCTTCGGCCTCATCCCATTCCAGGCTGTCCAGGAGCGCGCGCATCCACTCTCGCTTGGGCATGGTCAGCCTCCTCCGTCGTCGCGGCCGGCCGCCCGCCGGATGGCGGCGAGGACCTGGTCTGGCTTGTGGATGCCGCCCCCAGCGTGGGGGACCAGGTAGACGGGGGCCTGTCCGGCCGCGCACCGTTCCACTTCCAAGGCGATCTGGCCCATGTTGATCTCCGGCACCACGAAGGCCCGCACCCGCCGGGCCAGGGCCCGCACGTGCTCCTCGGGGAAGGGCCACACGGTGATGAGGCGGAGCATCCCCACGCGGATCCCCTCGCGGCGGGCCTGTTCCAGGGGCCACTGCGCCGTGCGGGCCGAGATGCCGTAGGCGCAGACCACCAC
>DAOTYM010000085.1:0-2723 GCA_034434775.1 Anaerolineae bacterium
GCACGTGGTCGGCTTTGTCCCGGATGGCCGTATCGCCCTCCGTGGCCAGGGCGATGACCACTCCGCCCCGTGCCTTGACCTGCTCCACCTGGTTGACCATCTTGTCGTACAGGGGGTCCTGGGGCACGATGGCCACCACGGGCATGGTCTCGTCCACCAGGGCGATGGGACCGTGCTTCATCTCCCCGGCGGGGTACCCTTCGGCGTGGATGTAACTGATCTCCTTGAGTTTCAGGGCTCCCTCCAGCGCCACCGGGTAGTTGATGCCCCGCCCCAGGTACAGGAAATGCTCTGCCCGGTGGAACTGGTTGGCCAGGGCCTCGTAGGGGGCCTCGTCGGCGAGGACGCGGCCCACCAGGTCCGGCAGGAGGGCCAGGTCGGAGAGGGCCGCCCTCCGCGCGTCCCTGTCCAGGGTGCCCCGGACGGAGGCCAGGTACACCCCCAGGAGGTACAGGTCCACCAGGGAGGCGGTGAAGGCCTTGGTGGAGGCGACGCCGATCTCCGGCCCGGCCTGCATGTAGATGACGCCGTCGGCGATCCGGGCGGCCTGGCTCCCGATGACATTGACGATGGAGACCAGGCGTGCCCCCTTCCGGCGGGCCTCCTCCATGGCTGCCAGGGTGTCCACCGTCTCTCCCGATTGGGTGATGGCCACGACGAGGGTGCGCTCGTCCACCAGGGGGTCGCGGTAGCGGAACTCCGAGCCGTAGTCCACCTCCACGGGGATGCGGGCCAGGGCCTCCAACATGAACTTGCCCACCTGGGCGGCGTAGGCCGAGGTGCCGCAGGCGACGATGACCACCTTCTGCAGCGCCCGCAGGAACTCCCCGTCCAGGCTTAAGTCGGGCAGGTGCACTTCTCCGGCGGCGAGGTCCACCCGGCCGCGCATGGTGTCGCCCACGGTCCGCGCCTGCTCGTGGATTTCCTTCTGCATGAAGTGGCGGTACGGCCCCTTGGCTGCCGAGACTGGGTCCCAGGGGACTTCCTGGACCTTCTTCGCCACCGGCGTCCCGTCCAGGCGGAGGAACTGGGCGCCGGTTTCTGTGACGACGGCCATCTCGCCGTGTTCCAGGAAGTAGACGCGGCGGGTGTGCTCCAAAAGCGCGGGGAGGTCGGAGGCGACGAACATCTCCCCCTGGCCGGCCCCCACCACCACGCCGCCGGCGTTGCCCAGCCGGGCGGCCACCAGGCGGTCCGGATGGTCGGCGGAGAGGACAACGATGCCGTGTGCCCCTTTCACCCGGAGGAGGGCCTGCCGCACAGCCTGCACCAGGTCCCCCGACTGGGCCAGGTGCCGCTCCACCAGGTGGGCGATGACTTCCGTATCGGTGTCAGAGGCGAAGCGATGCCCTTCCCTCTGTAACTCCTCCCGCAGGGCCAGGTAGTTCTCCACGATGCCGTTGTGGACCACCACCAGGCGGCCCCGGCAGTCGGTGTGGGGGTGGGCATTGCGTTCGCAGGGTTCGCCGTGGGTGGCCCAGCGGGTGTGGCCGATGCCGATCTGGCCCCGCACGGGGTCGGCTTGGACCGCTTCCACCAGGCCCTGCAACTTGCCGGCGCAGCGCCGGATGGCGATCGCCCCATCCTGGACCACGGCCAGCCCAGCCGAGTCGTAGCCGCGGTATTCCAGACGCCGCAGCCCCTCCAGCACGATGGGGGCCGCGTCTTTCTTGCCCACGTATCCGACGATGCCGCACATGGGAATCCCCCTCCTCAAGGACGCGTGATGGGCGGCCGCGCGCCCGCGAAGGGCGGCGCGGTGCACTGCCTTCCAGCCTTCTGCGCCACTGCCATCCCCTTTGCCCGCAGGTTGCCCCACGGTGTTGTGCGGGATGGCTCGCTCTGGAGGGGGAAGAGGGCGGGGGGTGGCGCGCTCCCCGGAGGCATCCGCCGATCTGTCCGATGTTCCCAGGCGAAGGACTCGCCCGGTGAGTCCAGCCTTGCGGCTGGAAACCTCCACCTCGTCTCCATGTCCGAAGGGACATGGCCTGGCGCTACCCTCTCCCTGGCCTCTACAAGCGTTCTACTCCATAAATTTCACCTCCTTGTGCTTCTACCCTGGGACTTCCCCCCCTCCCAGGACTATGTCCGCCATCTCGGCCACCCCGCCGGCCACGTGCACTGGGGCCCCGAGTTCGCGCGCGAGTTGCTCCACCGTCCAGCCGTCCAGCGTCTCCCGGCCGGCGAGGTCCCACATGGCCCTGGGCAGCAGGAACGCGTCGGCCCCTTCGCCCCGCAGGGACTGGGCGATGTCGGCCCCGGTCAAGAGGCCGGAGACGGTCACCGAGGGGCCGAAGAAGCGGTTCTCCACGGGATGCACGGCAAGGTCCGCCCCGGCCTGGTCCCGAACCCAGGCGGCCATTTCCGCCATGACGGGGGCGATCATCGTGCCGCACACCAGCACTACGCGTTGCCGCCTTGGGGCCCGGCGCGGGTTCCGGCGCCAGCGAGATCGGAAGCGTGCCCAGTCGTCCAGCCACTGCCGGGTGAGGCCCACCCCGTTCTCCAGTTGGGGGAAACCGTCGTAGTGGGCAGCCGCGGGAACCCGCCGCCTGGCCAGGAAGTACCATTCGTCGGAGGCGTAGACCCACCGCACGCCAAACCTCGTCCGTGCCTCCTCCTGCCAGCGGCGCAGGTCCCCTAGCAGGCGTTTTGCCTCTTCCCTGGTGTATCCCCTGAGGCCAGGCGGGCTGTAGCGGGTGAGGCCCACCGGCACCACCGAG
>DAOTYM010000086.1:0-13153 GCA_034434775.1 Anaerolineae bacterium
CTCGGTGGACTCGGTGGGCAACGTCGTGGGCAGGATGCAGGGCGAGGGCGGGCCGTCGGTCATGTTCAACTGCCATGTGGACCACGTGGCCCCTGGGGATGAGAGCCGGTGGCCCTTCCCCCCGTACTCCGGGGCATTGCACGAGGGGTACATCTGGGGGGTGGGGGCCAGCGATACGAAGGGCGCCCTGGCTCCCCAGGTCTACGCCGTGGCGGCCCTGCGCCGCGCCGGGTTCACGCTCCCGGGCGACGTCTACGTGGTGGGCGTCGTCCAGGAGGAGGTGAACGGCCTGGGCACGCGCAACCTGCTCCAGCACCTGCGGCCGGACGCGGTGGTCCTGGGTGAGGCCACGGCAAACCAGATCGCCCGCGGCCACCGCGGGCGCGGGGAGGTGGTGGTCCGCATCTGGGGGCGGGCGGCCCACGCCAGCGCGCCGGAACGGGGCGTGAACCCGCACCAGGTGGCGGCCCGCTTCATCCTCGCCCTGGAGCGCCTCTCCCTGCCGACCCACCCGGAGTTGGGGGCCTCGTCCCTCACCCCCACCCTCTACCGCACCGACCAGGTCAGTGGCAACGTCATCCCCGGTGAGGTAGACCTGCACCTGGACTGGCGCGTGGTCCCCGGGATGGAGGTGGAGGCCTTCCTCGGCCGCCTGCAGGCCCTGCTGGACGAGTGCCTGATCCCCGGGAGCAAGGCCGAAGTCGGCCTCATGCAGCGGCACCTGCGATCCTACAAGGGGCACGAGCAGACCATCGCCGCCCTGACCATGCCCTTCCTCCTGCCCGAGGACCACGCCCTGGTGTGGGGGAGCCGCGCCATCCTCTCCCAGGCCCTGGGGCGGGAGGTGCAGGTGGGGCTCTGGCGCTTCACCACCGATGGCGGACACTTCATGGGCGCGGGCATCCCCACCATCGGCTTCTCCCCCTGTGAGGAGCACCTGGCCCACACCGCGGAGGACCGGGTCAGCGTGGCTCTGATGGAGGAGAGCATGGTGGGCTACATGGCCCTGGCCTTGCACCTCGGCCCGAGCCTGAAGGCCGGGGGATCCGACAAGGGGGCGAACGGGTGATATGGACACCGAGTTCCAGACCGTCCAACCCCAGGCACTGCACGCGCTGGTGACGGGGATCCTGCAGGCCCTGGGCGTGCGGGAGGAGGACGCCCGCACCACCGCCGATGTCCTCCTGGCTGCGGACCTGCGGGGGATTGATTCCCACGGGGTGGCCAACCTGTGGCGCTACGTCAAGGGCCTGCAGGAGGGGTGGATCAACCCCCGGCCCACCTACCGCGTCCTTTCGGAGACGCCGGCCCTCCTCCGCCTGGATGCGGACGCAGGGCTGGGCCAGCCAGCAGGGGTCTACGCCATGCGGCGGGCCATGGAGAAGGCCGGCCAGATCGGCGTGGGCGTGGCTGTGGTGCGCAATTCCAACCACTACGGCATCGCCGGCTACTACGCCATGATGGCCCTGGAGCGCCAGATGATCGGCGTGGCCCTCACCAACGCCGGCGTCCTCGTGGTCCCCACCTTCGGCCGACAGGCGATGCTGGGCACCAACCCCATCGCCGTGGCCGCGCCCGCGGGGGAGGAGCGCCCCTTCGTCCTGGACATGGCCACCTCGGTGGTCCCCCAGGGGAAGATCGCCACGTACGACCGCCTGGGCAAGCCCATCCCGCTGGGGTGGGCGCTGGACGAGGAGGGCCTCCCCACCACCGACACGCACCGGGTGCTGGTGAACCTGGCGGAGCGGGCCGGTGGGGGCCTCCTGCCTCTGGGGGGCGAGGGGGAACTCTTCGGCGGCCACAAGGGATACGGCCTGGCCCTCATGGTGGACATCCTCAGCGCCGTCCTCTCTGGCGCGGCCTACGCCGACACCATCTACCCCAAGGGGCCAGACGGCAAGCCCCTGCCCGCCAACACGGGGCACTTCATGATGGCCCTGGATGTGCGCCTCTTCCGGCCGCTGGAGGAGTTCCAGGCGGCCATGGACGACCTGATCCGGCGGCTGAAGCGCTCGGAGAAGGCCAGGGGCCAGACCCGCATCTACATCCACGGCGAGAAAGAGTTTGAGATGGAGGAGGTGCGCCGCCGGGAGGGGATCCCCCTGCACCGCCGCGTGGTGGAGGACCTGCGCGCCATGGCCGGTGCGCTGGGGGTGCCCACGCCCTTCTGAGTCGGGGTAGCCGCCTACCCCGTCACCGCCTGGGCACCAGGCGGTAGAGCACCCCCTCCGGGACGGGGGCGAAGTCCTCCTCAAGGGCTGCCAGGTCGTAATAGGGGTGCAGGTCGGCCAGGTAGCAGGGCCGGTCCCGGCAGGCCTGGCGGAGGAAGGCTGCCTGGGGGATCCGGAGGTCGCCCGTGCCCACCACGAGCACGTCGGGGCGCACCCCCTCCACATCCTGCAGGTACTCCAGAGGGGCCTGGAGCGTCCAGTCGGCCAGGATGAGGGCGCCCGGGGCCGCCGCCTCCAGCGCGGCCTCGCCGTAGGCCCGCGCCCCCCAGGCGTCCCCCTTGGGCGGCCAGAGGAAGAACCACCAGGGATCGCGCCCCGGGAGCGCCCGCACCTGGAGCGGCACGACCGGCCACCGGGCCGCGACCTGGGGGGCGAGCCAGTAGGTCCCCACCGGTAACGCCATGCAGAGGGCGAGGAGGATCGCCCTCCGCAGTTGGCCTCCTGACCGCCTCTCCGTCAGGGCCCCGTACCCCAGCCCGGCCCAGAGGGCCACTGGCAGGTAGGCCGGCAGGAAGAAGGCATATTGGTCCGGGACGTGGTGCCGCAGCGCCAGGAGCCAAGGGGTGGCAAACTCCACGCCCCAGGCCACGGCCCGGCGGGGGGCCCAACGCCAAGAAGCCACAGCCCCCAGCACCGCCAGGAGGCCGGTGGCGGGGAACTGGTAGGCCAGGTACCCGAGGGCCAGCGCCACGTCCCGGGGGCGCACCTGCCAGGCCTCCGGGCGCAGGAGGCCCTGCACGACCTCCGGCAGGGGCGCGTAGACCCGCTCTGGCGGGGTCCACGCCCACAGGAGGCCCAGGGGGAGGAGCCCCAGCCCAGCCCCACCTGCGAACGCCGCCACGTCCCGCCCGCGGCCGCGCTCCGCCCAGAGCCACACGAGGAGCCCCGGCAGGAGCGCCGCCAGGAGGACGTGGTTGGCCAGGCCCAAGCCCCACAGGAACCCTGCCAGGGCCCAGCGGCAGGGCCTTCGGCGCGCCGGCCCCGTGGGCAGGGCGAGGAGGACGGCGCACCAGAACCAGAGGAGAAGGGTGTACACCTCGGCCTGCACGGCGTGGAGCCAGAAGGTGTGGGAGAGGCCCAGCATCCCTGCCGCGGCCGCGCTGCCCCAGGGGGAGGCCCCTTCCCGCCGCGCCAAGCAGTAGACAAGGGGCAGCACGGCGGCCCCGGCCAACGCCGCCAGGAGGTTGGCCCGCCAGGCCACGTCGCCCCAGGGGAGGCGCGTGAGGGCATGGGCCAGGACGACCCACAGGGGATGGCCCAGGGCACCGCCCCGCACCTCCAGGAGGGCCGCCTGGCGCTGAAGCCCCGCCCCATCGCCCCAGAGGACGGTGGGGGCCAGCGTCCCCACGTACAGGGCCAGGCCCGAAGCCACAAGGCCTCCGGCGATCCAGCGGTCAGGCGGGTCTGAAGAGGCGCGCGTCACGCCCTCACCCCCTACTCCGCTCCGCCGGGGGCCCGCCGCCGGAAGAGGCCCCGCACCTCTGGGTCGCCTGGCTCCACCACGTAGACATAGGCTTCCCGGAAGCGCGGGTCCGCCAGGAGGAGGTCCGTGCCCGTCCAGTTGGTGCGGGCGGTGCCCGCCCGCGGGTCCCCCTCCAGGATGTTCACCTGCACCCAGGCTGGCTCCTGGGCCAGGACGTAGCCCACATCCCAGCGGCCGAAGCCGTTGCCGCGGGCCAGGAGCCCTCCGGGGAACTGCACGGGCAGGTGCGCGATGTGGGCGTCGGTCAGGCCGACCATGTCCACCACGCGGGTGTCCAGGGGGAGGAAGTGGGCGATGTGGCCGGCATCGGTGAGGGCCACCACGTCGCCAGGCCGCACGTGCGCCTGCAGGTAGCGGGCCTGGGGGTTGGGCGGCGGGACCCAGGGGCCGGCCCCCACCCCCTGCACGAGCCGCAGGTCAGCCGTCTGCAGGGCGAAGAGGACCGCGGTCCCCGCGAGCACCGCCCTCGCCCAGAGGCTCCCCCGCGCCCCGCCGCGGTGGGCGAGCCGGGCCGCGCCGGCCACGGCCAACGCGCTCACCAGGGGCAGCACGTGCACCCCCAGCCTCCCCAGGGGCATCCAATCCCCGCCGCCGAGCCAGGCGAGGAAGAGGTACGCCCCTGCCCAGAGGGCCGCTCGCCGTGCCGTCCCTCCCCTGGTGGAGGCCAAGAAGGCCGCGGCCGGCAGCCCCAGGGCGAAGGCCATGCCGCCGTGCAGCGTCGCCAACTGGTAGAGGTAGTAAGTCCCCTCCAGGAAGGCACGGGGGTGCAGGCCCCAGGACTTGACGTAGACGGTGTTGGGCAGGGGATAGCCGTAGGTGGCCCAGCGCCAGGCCAGGTACGGCCCGAAGGTGCAGGCGAAGGCGGCGGTCCACACCCAAAACCGACGGGAGGGGGCCTGCCTCCACCGCACCCAACGGCAGGCCTGCTCGCCCAGGGCCAGGAGGAAGAAGAGGGCTCCCTCGGGGCGCGTCATGGCCGCCAGAGCCAGGAGGACTGCGGACCAGGGCAGGGCCCGCCCCTCCCGCTGCTCCCCAGCCAGCCGCCAGGCCGCCAGCGCGACCAGGAGCGCGAAGAGGGGGGCCTCCAGGCCGCCCACGGCCCAGGCGGCGAAGGCCGGGTTGCACCCCAGGAGGACCGCGGCCCACCCGGCCCACGCCTCCGGCAGCCCCTCCTCCCGCAGCAGGCGCCGGGCGAGGGCCCACCCAGCCACCAGTGCCCCCGCTCCCACGGCGATGCCCAGGGCCTTGGCCGCCAGGACCAGGTCCACGCCCGCGGCGGCCGCGGGGAGCAGGAGCACGAGCCACAGGAAGTTGGAATACCCCTCCACCCGCTCGCCGACGTTGTAGACCCAGCCCTGTCCCCGCACCACCTGGCGCACGTAGCGGAAGCCGATGTAGGCGTCGTCCACCAGGAAGCCATGCAGGGCCCACACCCCCATCTCGAAGGCCAGGAGCCCCAGGAGGAGCAGGGCCGCTCCCCGCCGGCCCCTCATAGGGCCGCCTCGTGGTACACGGTGAGGGTGGCCCGGGCGGTGCGCTCCCAGGTGAAGGCCGTGGCCCGCTCCGCCCCCCGCTCCGCCAGGGCGCGCCGCGCCGCGGCATCCCGCAGGAGGTCCCCGATGACCTGGGCCATCTCCTCCACGTCCAATGGGTCAAAGAGGGCGGCGTTGTCGTCCACCAGTTCCCGCAGGGCGGGGGTGTGCGCGCAGGCCACGGGGGTGCCGCAGGCCATAGCCTCCAGGACCGGCAGGCCGAACCCCTCGTAGAGGGAGGGGAAGACGAAGAGGTCCGCCCCGGCATAGAGCGCCGGCAGGGCCTCTTCGGCCACGGGGCCCAGCCACCGCACTGCCTGCCCCAGGCCGAGCGCGTCCGCCCGCTCCCGCGCCTCCGGGTAGCGAGGGTCTTCCGGGCCGGCGATGACCAGGACCGGGCGGTGGTTCGCCTCGGGCCACTCCCGCATGACCCGGGCCCAGGCTTCCACCAGGCGGGGCAGGTTCTTGTGGGGCTTGTTGGTCCCCAGGTACAGGGCGTAGGGGCGCCGCAGGTCCAGGCGGGCTAGGGTCGCCTGGACTTCCGCGCCGTCCAGGGGGCAGAACTCCCGGGCCGCCGCCAGGGGGATGACGGAGGTGCGGTGCAGGGGCACGCCGTAGTGCTGGTACAGGTCCACAGCGCTGGCGAGGCTCGGGGCGATCACCCGGTGGGCCGTCCACAGGCTCAGGCGGAGGCTCACCTCAAAGGCGAGGCGTGCCTTTCGGGAGGGGAGGTACGCCGGATACAGGTGCGGGATGATGTCAAAGACCGTCACCACCGTGGGACACGGCAGCCAGTAGGGTCGGACGTAGTAGGGAGCGTGGAAGGACTTCAGGTCCAGGTGGCGCACCTGCCCGGGCACGCGCACCTGCTCCTGCCAGGAGCGGACGGGGACCGAGCACGTCGTCCACTCCACCTGGGGGCTCCCACGGAGCCCTGCCAGGTTGTGGCGCGTGTTGGGTGCCGAGGGGTCGTGGAGCACCACCAGGGTGTCGTCCCCCTCCAGGAGGGGCGCGAGGGCCCGCACCAAGTTGTACACGTACCGCCCAATGCCTGGATACGAGTCTTGGATGGTCCGGGCATCCAGTCCGAAACGCATGTACTTCACCCCCTTACACGTAGGTGATCTTCTCCGCTATCCGTTGGAACCGAGGACCTCGGCGTAGATGCCCTCCACGCGGCGGGCCATGGCCTCGGCCGTGAAGCGCGCCAGGACCCGCTCCCGGCCGGCACGGCCCAGGGCTTCCCTCTGGGGACGGTCTCGGGCCAGGCGCACCACGGCCTGGGCCAGGGCCGCTACATCCCCCGGGGGCACGAGGAGGCCGGTCTCCCCGTCCACCACGACCTCCGGGACGCCGCCATCCCCATAGGCCACGACGGGCCGCTCCATGGCCATGGCCTCCACCAGCACCAATCCCAGGGGCTCGGCCCTGGCCGTGTGCACCAGGAGGTCCAGGGCGGCCATGGCCGCTGGCATCTCCTCTGCAGGGAGCGCGCCGACGAAGCGGATGCGCTCCCCCAGCCTCTCCTGGGCGCGGGCCTGCAGGTCCTCTACATAGGCCGCGTACCGAGGGTTGGCGGCCTCTCCCACCACGACGAAGCGGGCCTCCGCACACCTCCTGGCCACCTGCGCTGCCATCTCCAGGAAATGCTCCGTCTGCTTCCAGGGGGATAGCCACCCCACAGTGCCCACCAGCACGTCTCCCGCTCCTGCTCCCCAGCGGGCCCGCAGGGCCTGGGGTTGCACCCGCGCCGGATCAAACCGGGTCAGGTCCAGGCCATTGGGCACCAGGTGGACCTTGGGAGCTGCTGCAGAGGGGAGAGGCCGGGCCGTCGCCAGGGAGATGCAGAGGATGGCGCGGGCCACGCGGCTCGCGAAGTGCACGAGGAGCCATTCGTCCGGGCGGCGCAGCTGGTACACGTCCCGCACGTACCAGACCAAGGGGATGCCGGTCGCCAGGGAAGCGCAGGCGGCGTAGGCGGAGGCCCGGGCCACGTTGGCGTGCAGGAGGTCGGCCCCGAAGGAGCGGGCCACCCGCGCCAGCGCGCTGGCCCCCCGGGCCAGGCCCGCAGCCAGGGCCCAAGGGGTCCGCCGGCCGCGGAGTTGCCCCAGGGGGACCTCCACCACCGGGCGCCCGGCCTCCCGCGCCGCCTGGGCCAGGGGCGTTCCCGGCCGGCAGGCCAGGAGGGGTTCCACGCGCGCCCGATCCAGGTGCCGGAGGAGGAGCAGGAGGCTCTGCTCCGCACCGCCCATCAGGTCTGCGTGGTCCACGTAAAGGACGCGCCAGGGCACCCTATCCTACCCTCCGTACAGGTTCCACCACTGGGCCAGGACGAGGAGCACCCATAGGGGCCGGTGGTGGTCGCGCCGGCCATCCAGATGCTCCGCCACCAGGTCTGCCACGGCGCGCCCATCCAGGTAGCCCCAGTCCAGCACCAGGGGATGGCGAGGGAGGTCCGCCACGAGCCCCCGCAGGGGGCCCCGCAGCCAGGCCGCCACCGGAGGGTCAAAGGCGTGCTTGCGGCGGGCCAGCGTTTCCGGCGGCAGGAGGCCCCGCATCGCCTCCCTCAGGACCCACTTGCCCGTCCGCCCCCGCACCTTGACCTCGGCGGGCATGGATGCGGCCAGTTCCACCACTGCGCGGTCCAGGAAGGGGACGCGTGCCTCCAGCGAAGCGGCCATGGTGGTGCGGTCCACCTTGGCCAGGGGGTCGCCCTCCAGCCACCCCCCCAGGTCCAGGAGTTGGAACCGGGTCTGCCAGTCGGCCCCCTGGCTCTGGGCAAGCAGGGGGCCGAAGGTGGCCTCCGCCAGGTCCCAGCCCTGGAGGGCTTCCCGCAAGCGCGGACCGTACAGCCGCTCCCGCTCCCAAGCCTGGAAGGCCGACGAGGCGGCCAGGTCCGCGTAGCGCTGGAGGGGGTCGGCCAGGAGGTACGCCTGGAGCGTGCGCCCGCCACGGCGTCCCCGCCACCACTTCTGCACTGTCTCCAGTGCCCAACGCCGCGCAGGTCCTGGCAAGGGCAGGGCCGGGCGGTCCGCCCAGCGGTACCAGCCGTAGCCCCCCAGCAGTTCGTCAGCCCCCTCTCCAGTCAGGACCACCGTCACCTCCTGCCGGGCAGCGCGGGCCATGGCCAGGGTCGGCAGGGCCGCGGGGTCGGCCAGGGGCTCGCCCAGCGCGGCCACAGCCTCCTGGAAGAGGCTCTGGACGTCCACGTCCACCGAGATCTCCCGGTGCGCTGTGCCCAGGTGGCGGGCCACGCGGCGGGCGTGAGGCGTCTCATCCAGGCCGGGCCAGCCGCGGAAAGCCACGGAGAAGGTGCGGATAGGCCCGTCGCTGGCCCGCACCATCAGGGCGACGATGGCGCTGGAATCCAGCCCGCCCGAGAGAAACGCCCCCAGAGGCACGTCGCTCACCATCTGGCGCGCGGCCGCCTCCTGGAGGGCCTCCCGCAGAGCCAGGGCCCATTCCTGGGGGGAGCGACGGTCCGCCGTGGTCTGGGGGAGGATCCAGTGCTGCTCCAGGCGGATGCCTCTCTCGTCCACCAGGAGGGAATGGCCCGCGGGCACCTTCCGCACCGCCTGGAGGATGCTGCGGGGCGCGGGGATGTACCGCAGGGCCAGGTATTGTCCCAGCGCGCATGGGTCCAGGGCGCGGTCCAGGCCGGGGAGGTCCAGGAGGGCTGGCAGTTCCGAAGCGAACCAGAACGCGCCTCCGCTGGATGTATAGTAGAGGGGCTTGATGCCCAAGTGGTCGCGGCAGAGCCAGAGCCGGCGCCGAGGGCCATCCCACAGGGCCACGGCAAACATGCCGTTCAGGCGCGCCGCGGCCGATGGCCCCTCCTCCTCGTAGAGGTGGAGGAGGACCTCCGTATCGCTGGCGGTGGCGAAGCGGTGTCCCCGCGCCTCCAGGTCCCGGCGCAGGGTGCGGAAATTGTAAAGCTCACCGTTGAACACTACGTGAAGGTGGCCCGCTTCCTCGGCCATCGGTTGGTGCCCCGTCTGGAGGTCTATCACTGCCAGGCGGCGCATGCCCAGGACTACAGGTCCTTCCTGCCAGAGTCCCTCGTCATCGGGGCCGCGGTGCGCCAGCCGGCCCATCATCCGCCGGACCTGGTCCACATCGTCTGGGTGGGCCTGGGGAAAGCGGACCACGCCGCATATACCACACATCCTTTAAGACGCTACCCTCCTGCGCGCTCGCCCACCTCGCGCCACACCTCTCGGTAGACGTTGGCCGTGGCCGCGGCAGTGCGCGCCCAGGTGAAGGCCGCCGCCCGCCGCAACCCAGCCTCCCGCAGCCTTCCCCGCAGGGCCCCGTTCTCCAGCACATCCAGGATGGCCTGGGCCAGGGCCGCGGGCTCCCTGGGGTCCACCAGGAGCGCGGCGTCCCCGGCCACCTCGGGCAGGGAGGCCAGGTTGGAGCAGACGACCGGCGTGCCGCAGGCCATGGCCTCCAGCACGGGGAGACCGAACCCCTCGTAGAGAGAGGGGAAGACGAAACAGTCGGCCAGGTTGTACAGGAGGGGAAGGTCTTCCCCTGGCACGGTCCCGAGCCAGTGCACCCAGCCCTCCACCCCCAGCCGAGCGGCGAGGGCTCGTTCCGCCTCCCTCGGCACAGCGCCCACCTGCACGAGGCCCACGTCCTCCGCCCCCGCGCCCCGGACTCGGGCCAGCGCCTGCAGGAGTCCCGGCAGGTTCTTGCGGGGTGCGCCATGGCCCACGTGCAGGAGGAGCCGCCCGTTCGGGAGCCCGTAGCGCGCCTGCACCGCTTCCAGGCGCGCCCGGTCCTCCACGGGGTGGAAAGCGGGGGCGACCCCGCAGGGGACCACGACAATCCGCTGCGGGGGATAGTCGGTCCAGCGGAGGAGTTCCCCGCGGGTGAAACGGGAATCGGCGATGAGGCGCGCCGCCCTGAGAGCCCCACGCAGCGCCCACCGCCACAGGCGCGCCGAAAGGCCCCAGCGCCCCGCTGGCTCCCCCGCGCCCAACGGGGCGAGGTCGTGCACCGTGACCACCGTCCGCCGCGGGTCCAGGGCGCGCACCAGGTGCCCGTAACTGTGGTCCACGATGTGGTTGACCTCTCCCTGGGAGAAGCGCGCCTGCAGGGGGTAGGCCACCGTCCGGGCCGCGAGGGTGCAGGCCTTTCCCGCCCACCCCTTCCAGGCAGGGGCCAGGGCAGGCCCCCTGACCGGGACAACCTGGATTTCCCGGTCGCCGTTCTCCCGAAACCCGGCCAGCAGGCCGTCGGCGTAGGCCTCCATGCTGGGCCAGCCTTCCTGGGGCAGGTCGCGGAAGAGGTGGACCCGGATGGGCAACGTCCATTTCCTCCTCAGCCTCCGCCTCCTGGCGAGCCGCCAGCGTCCCGGGCCTCGCTGAGGAGGCGGTTGACCAGGTCTTCCAGGCGGTCCAGGTCCACGGGCTTGGCAAGGTAGGGTTTGCGGCTCTCCTCCAGGAACCGGCGCGTTTTCCCGGAGACGGTATCTCCTGTAACGAAGAGGATGCGCTCTGCCAACTCTGGATGGGTCGCCCTCAGCGCCTCGTAGAACTCCACGCCGTCCATCCCGGGCATTTTCACGTCGGAGACCACCAGGTCAAAGGGCTCGGCGCGCAGGCGCTGGAGGGCCTCCTGCCCCTCGGTGGCGACCTCCACCTGGTGGCCCAGGTCGCTCAGGATGCGGGCATACAGTTCCGCCACCGTCTGCTCGTCCTCCACGACGAGGATGCGCGCCGGCCTCGGAAGAGGTTCTCGGTGGACCGCCTCTGGGGCCTCTTCCTCGCCCGGTTCCTGGGGCACCACGGGCAGTTCCACGTAGAAGGTGCACCCTCTGCGGGGGGGCGGGTTGTTCTCCGCCCAGATCTGCCCCCCGTGTTCGGCCACGTAGCCATAGGCGATGGAAAGGCCCAGTCCCGTGCCCTTCCCCACTTCCTTTGTGGTGAAGAAGGGGTCAAAGATGCGGGGGAGAACCGTCAGGGGGATCCCCGGCCCATCGTCCTCAAACTCTATGAGGATGGCCCCCCTCGCCCCACGGTCTGGGCCGGAGGCCTCGCGGGACCGGGTCCGCACGATGAGCCGCCCGCCACCCTGGCCTTCCAGGGCCTGCTCCGCGTTCAGGATGATGTTGAGGAAGACCTGCTGCATCTGCTGGGGGTCGGCCATGGTGTGCGGGAGGTCCGGGTCGTAGTCCTTGACCACCGTGATGTTGGAGACCTGCATCTCGTAGGCCCGCAGGGCCAGGGTGCGGTCCAGGAGGTCGTTCACGTGGAGCCAGCGTTTCGCTGGGGGTTGCTCGCGGGCGAAATCCAGCAGGTTGCGCACGATGCGCGCGGCGCGGGTGGCCTGGGTGGCGATCCGCTCCAGTTGGTAGCGCGCGTCCTCGTCCAAAGAGGTCCGCCTCATGAGCATCTGGGCGTATCCCAGGACGGAGGTAAGGGGGTTGTTGAGTTCGTGCGCCACCCCGGAGACCAGTTGTCCGATGGCCGAGAGTTTCTCCGCCTGGATGAGGCGGGCCTGGGCGCGGTGCAGTTCCTCCATCTGCACCCGCAGTTGGTCGTAGAGGCGAGCGTTCTCAATGGCTGCGGCAGCCTGGCCCGCGAACCCCTGGAGGAGGGCGGCGTGATCGGCAGTGTAGAAGCCGGGCTTAGGGTGGAACACAGCCAGTTGGCCGATGATGCGCCCTCGGGTGATGAGGGGCGCGCCCATCCAGGCGTGGGTCTCGGGGAGCCCGGGGACGTCTTCCCAACGGGGGTCCTGGGCCACGTCGGCGATGACCACGGGCCGTTGGGTCTCCTCCATCTCTTGGTAGATGAGGTTGCGGTCCGCCCGCAGGCGGAAGCGCCGCACGTCCTCGCCAGTGTGGCCCCGTGCCGCCACGATGCGCAAGGTGGGGGTCCCCTCCTCCCGCAGGAGAACGAGGGCGGTGCGGTAGGGGATGACCCACTCCAACTGCTGGAGGACCAGTTCCAACACCCGGTCCAGGTCCAAGGTGGAGCCCAGGGCGGCGCTTGCGGCCAGGAGGGTATCGGCCACGCGGCGGCCAGTCTGCTCCTTCTCGTACAGGAGGGCGTTTTCCATGGCCACGGCCGTCTGGGCCGCCGCCAGTTGCAGGGCCTCCACATCCTCCTCCGTGAAGCCGGGGTTCCCGGTGCCCACCAGGATGGAGCCAGTCAGGAGCCCCTTGCTGCGGATGGGCACGGCGCAGAAGGCGCGGCTGCGGTACAGTTGCTGCACCTTGGCTGCCTTCTCTGCCGGGATCACGGGGGAGACGAAATCGGCGAGGGAAGCGCTGATGCGGGGCCGGCCGTCCAGGAGCAGGGCCTGGTCGGGCTTCGCTTCCAGGTCCAGGGGGAAGAGCATCTCCAGGGGGTCGGCCCCCAGGATGCGGAGGGCCTGGACCCAGACCGGCCCCTTCGGGTACACGGCGGCTGGGCGGAAGGCGCGCTCTTCCGGCAAGTAGCGGGAGACGATGGCCACCTGGTACCCCAACTGGGTCACCGCCCCCTCGGCCACCACATCCAACACCTCCTGGGAGTCCAGGGTGCTGCTCATGGCCTGGGTGATGGCCTGGAGGTTGCGCAACTGGCTGCTGAGGCGCGCCTGGGCTTCGGCCTGGGCCTCCACCCGGTGGTAGAGGATGGCGTTCTCCACAGCCACCGCAACCTGCTGCACGATGGCTTCCAGGAGGCGCAGGTGCTCTTCTTGGAAGTACCCCGGCACAGTGTGGGTCACGCCGAGGGCCCCCGCTGTACGCCCCTCAATGACCAAGGGCACGCAGATGGCGGAACGGACATCGCGGTCCAGTTCTTCCATATAGAGCCAGCGCGGGTCCAGGGAGACATCGGGGACGAGGGCTGGCTTGCCGAACTCCACGACCCACCCCGTAAGCCCCTCTCCCACATGGAGGTTGAGGTACC
>DAOTYM010000087.1:0-3507 GCA_034434775.1 Anaerolineae bacterium
GTCTGGACTCGCCTTCTTGCTCCGCTTCTTCAGGGTGATGGTGGTCGCCATGCTTGCGAACCTTCTTCTGCGCCTGCTTGGAAAGCGAGCGCATTTTACCACAGGTGCGTGGGCCTGTCAAATCGGCGCAGAAGTGGGCCTGCACCTCGTGGCCAGGGGGGCTTATAGGCCGAGAGGGCGGTGGGGTGATGCGTGAATCGCCCCACCCTCCGCCCCCTGTGTGGGCGCGCGGGGGACCTCCTAGGCCAGCCGCACCCAGAGGCGCTTGGCCAGTTCCCGGGAACGGGCGGTGATCCGCTCCTCGTCCAGGGTCAGGAGTTCCCCGTCCCGCATCAGCACGCGCCCTCCGACAATGGTGGTGCGGACGCCGGTCCCGTCCACGCCGAAGACGAGGTGCCAGGGGTAGTTCCCGTCGTGCAGGGGGGTGGTGGGGCGGTAGCGCACGGTGATGACATCTGCCAGCGCGCCAGGGGCCAGGCGGCCCAGGGGGCCCGGAAAATACCGCTCCGCCAGGCGCACGCTGGCCCCGTAGACCAGGCCGAGCACCTGGTCCGCGGGCAGGGCCTGGGGGTCGCCGGTCGCCAGCCGGTGGACGAGGTACGCCACGTGCATCTCCACGAACAGGTTGTTGGAGAAGCCGTCGTTCCCCAGCCCCACCTGGACCCCGCGGCGGAGCATGCTGGGCACGGGGGCCGTGCCCACAGCGTTGTTCATGTTGGAGCGGGGGTTGTGGGCCACCAATACCCCGGTCTCCCGCAGGAGGTCCACCTCGTAGCCGTCCACATGGACGCAGTGGGCAGCGATGCCCAGAGGCCCCAGGACCCCGAAGCGGTGGAGCCGCTCCACCACCCGCAGCCCCGTCCGCTTGAGGCAATCGCGCTGGTCCGCCTGGCTCTCGGCCACGTGCACGTGGCACCCCACCTCCAGATCGCGGGCAAGGCCTGATGCCTGCTCCAAGGTGGAGTCGGAGAGGGTCATGGAGGCGTGGAGGCCGACCATGCCGGCCACCAGAGGGTCCTGCTGCCTCCGGGCGGCACGGGCGAACTGGGCAGTCCTCTCCAGGCCGCGGAGGGCCACCTCCCGGCCGTCTCGGTCCGACACCTCGTAACAGAGGCAGGCCCGGACCCCCGCGTGCCGGGTGGCCTCGGCGATGGCCTCCAGGCTGCCCTCCACCGCGTGGGGCGAGGCGTGGTGGTCAAAGAGGGTCGTCACCCCGTGCCGGATGGCGTCCACCAGGCAGACTTCGGCGCTGGCCTGGATGTCCTCCAGGGTCAGGGCCTTGTCCAGGCGCCACCACAGGCGTTCCAGGATCTGGGGGAAGTCCTGGGGGGCAGGGCCCGGCAGGGCCATGCCGCGGGCGAACGCGCCGTAGAAGTGGGTGTGGGCGCAGACCATCCCCGGCAGGACCAGGTGCCCTTCGGCATCCAGGACCTCGTCCCCGGGGTGGCGGGCGGCGAGGTCCGAGGTGAAGCCCACCTCGGTGATGCGGTCTCCTTGGATGCGCAGGGCTCCCCGCGGCACCACCGGCTGCTCCGGCGTGAAGGTCAGGAGCGTCCCGTTCAGGATGAGCATGGGGCACCTCCTTCCCCGCCCCTTTCAGAAGACGACTGTCTCCTTGCCGTGCAGTTTTTCCAGGACTTTCTGCCCGATGAGTTCCAGGTGGGCGTGGTTCTGGACGAAGTCCAGGTCGTCGGTGGGCACGGTGAGGACTGGGCACAGGGTGAACCCCTCAATCCACTCCTCGTACAGGACGTTGAGTTGCTCCAGGTACTGGGGGCTGATGTCCTGCTCAAAGTCGCGGCCCCGCAGCCGGATGCGCTCCAGCAGGGTGGGCACGGAAGCCTGCAGGTAGATGACCAGGTCCGGGGGCGGCAGGATGTGGATCACCGATTCGTAGAGAGCGCGGTAACTGGCGTAGTCCCGGTCGCTCATGTACCCCTGCAGGTGGAGGTTGCGGGCGAAGACCTCGGCATCCTCGTACACCGTGCGGTCCTGCACCACCGTGCCGGGGCGCTCCAGGATCTGGCGGTGGTGCTGGAGCCGCCGGGAGAGGAAGAAGATCTGGGAGTGGAAGCTCCATGCCCGCATGTCCTTGTAGAAGTCGGGCAGGTAGGGGTTGTCTTCCACCGCCTCAAAGAAGGGTTCCCAGCAGAAGTGGGCGCTGAGGAGTTCCGTGAGGGTGGACTTGCCCACCCCCACGTTGCCAGCGATGGCGATGAACTTCTTCATGGGTTCTGTGCCTCCCCTTTGGCTTCCAGAGAGCGCACGTAGGTGGCCTCCAGGTCCACCTCGCTGAGGTTGGCCAGGCAGACCAGGCTGTCCAGGCACTGGGCGAGGAGGTCCTGCAGGGCTTCTTTCCGCTCCTGGAGGGCCCGGTCGCGCGCCTCCAGGCGGTTGCCCACGGCCTCGGCGCGGAGGTCCTCCTCCCGCCAGACCGCCTCCAGCACGGCCCCCAGGTCCCCGATGCGGCGCACCAGGGTGATGAAGTTGAAGTAGAGGTCCGAGGCCAGCCCCGGTTGGAAGACCTCCACCCGCCGCCAGGCCTGGAAGTCGGCCAGGCGGCGGCTCAGGGGAGCGCGCGGCAGGGCTTCGGCCGCGGGCGTGACCGTCTCCTCCAGGGGGAGGGGCGGCTGGTAGGCCCCTTCCTCCAGGGCGGCCCGGATGCGCCCCAGGACCGCCCGGAGGTCCTCCTCCCGCCGCACGATGTCCAGGTCGCCCGTGTCAATGGTGAGGACGGGGGCCTCGCGGTACTCCCTGCCGAAGAAGCGCTCGTAGGCCTGGCGCACTTCTTCAATGTAGGCGCGGGACATGCCCCGCTCGTAGGGCCGGTCCCGCTGGGCGATGCGCTGCATGAGGACGTCGGTGTCGGCCCGCAGGTAGACGACGAGGGTGGGCGAGGGGATGTTCTCCGAGAGGATGCGGTGCACTCGCTCGTACATCTCCAGTTCGTCTTCGGCCAGGTTCAGGTGGGCGAAGAGGCGGTCCTTGGCGAAGGTGTAGTCGCTGACCAGGGAGGTGCGGGCCAGGGTGGCTGGCACCACGCTCCGCTGCTGGCGGTAGCGGCTCAGCAGGAAGAAGAGTTGCGTCTGGAAGGCGTAGCGGGCCCGGTCCTGGTAGAAGCGGCTGAGGAAGGGGTTTTCCTCAAAGACCTCCAGGAGGAGTTCGCCTCCCAGGTCGCGGTGCACCAGGCGCGCCAGGGTCGTCTTGCCCACCCCGATGGGGCCCTCAATGGCCAGGAAAAAGCGGTCTCTCAAGGGTGACTCCTGCGGTTTCCCAGGCTGCTCATCGCGGGGATGGAGAGGCCATGCCACCTGTAGGATACCGCCTTTGGGGGCAAAAGTCAAGAGGCTGCAAGGCAAGCGCGCCTCGCCCTTGCGGATCTCACCCACCCCCTGGCCTTCGGCCACACCCTCCCTTCGGGGCTCAGGCCCGGCGTCGGCCTGCGCCGACGCGGCCGTGCAGGGGGGATGATCTGTAGGGGCAAGGCATGCCTCGCCCCTCTTGGAG
>DAOTYM010000088.1:0-1904 GCA_034434775.1 Anaerolineae bacterium
AGGCGGGCGTTCTCCACGGCCACCGCGGCCTGCTGGGCGAAGAGTTCCAGGAGGCGTATCTCGCTTTTGCTGAACGTCCGGGCATGCTCGTGGGAGAAGACATCCAGGACGCCCAAGATGCGCCCACCCCACTTGAGGGGCACCGCCATGTCAGCACGCACCCCCTCATCCGCCCACTGGGGCGCGCGGCCAGGCCAGACGGCGTAGTCGGCCACCGCCAACGGCTCGCCCGTGGCCACCACCCGGCCGCACAGCCCTTCGCCCACCACCATTGGCCGGGAGCGGGGGCCATAGGTCCGCACATTGTGGGCCGCGGCCAGCACCAATGCCCCTGTCTCCTCCTCCAAGAGGTAGAGGCTCCCTGCGTCCATATCCATCAGGCGTGCCGCCTCCTCCACAATCCGTTGGAGGAGGGTCTCCAGCGGCTGTGGCTCGGCCATCTGGACGGCCAGGTCCCGCAGGGCCGTCATCTCCTCCAAGCGGCGGCGGGCCCTCTCGTAGAGGCGGGCGTTGTGCAGCGCGAGCGCCACCTGCTCCCCCAGGGCCGTGGCCAGGGCGACCTCCTCCTGGGCAAAGGTGCGGACCTCCCTGCTGTAGATGTTCAGCGAACCTGGCCGCTCCTCCCCCACCTGGAGGGGGACCACCAGCACCGTGCGCAGGCCCTCCCGCGCTGCCAGGTCCTCCCCTCCCCACCCTGCCCAGGCGCGGTCCGGGACGACGAAGGGCTGCCAGCCAGCCGCCTCGGCCGCCCTCCGCGCCTCTTCTCCCGGGATCACCTGCCGCCGGACGTAGTCCTCGCTCAGGCCGTGGCTGGCGGCGATGCGCAGCGTGTCCGTCTCCTGGTCCCAGAGGGTCAGGCTGGCTGCCGGCGCGTGCAACACCTCTGCCGCCTGCCGGACAGCCACCTCCAAGAGTTCCTGAAGGTCCAGGCGGCGGGAGATGGCGGTGAAGGTCCGCTGGAGGACCTCCACGCGGTGGGAAAGGCGCAGGCGCTCCAGGCCCATGGCCAGGGGGCAGCACAGCACCCGCAGGAGGTCCACCTCCTCTGGCGGGACCTCCCGCCTGGGGACCCCCACCACGGCGATGGCCAGGACCTCATCCCCCACTCCCACGGGCAGGGCCACGTAGCGCCCCTCCCGCCCCAGGACTTCCCGGGCGGCCTGCTCCCACGCTTCCGCCAGGGCCTCCGGCACGAGGTCCGCCAGGGAATCGGTGACCCAAGGTTCGCCCCGCAGCAGGGCCTGGTGGCCTGGGCGCGCCTCGGGGTAGATCCCCTCTTCCAGGTTGTGCAGGGCTGCCTGGGCCTCCGGAGGGAAGGTCCACGCCAAGAGCGCCCTCGGGTGCAGGGCCTGCAAAGTGTAGCGCAGGCTCGGGGGGTCCCGCACGACGACAGCGGCAATGGGGTACCCCAGCCGCCCCGCCAGCATGTGGACGGCCATCTCGGCCATGGCCTTGGGGTCGGGCCCCTGGGCCATGGCCTCCAGCGCCTCGTGGAGGAGGCGGAGGCAGACTTCAGAATTGAGGTGAGGGACCGCCGTATCGGGTTCCATCTGCGCCTGGCTCCGTGCCGTGAAGAGAGGAACAATCCCCCCGTTTTACATATTCTATCATGGAGTCGGCGCATCTGGCAAATGGAGGGGCGCCTGACCAGGCGCTTCGCGGCCCCCGGCCCTCTAGCCCCCTCCCTCTCCGCAGGCGGATCTCACCCCTACCCCCTAGCCCCCTTCCCCGCAGGCGGAGAGGGAAGGGGTGGGGGGATGGGGTGAGGTTTGCAGGGGCGACCCATGGATTGCCCCTATGGGCCGTCCCCCTGCGGAGACGGCGTCGGCGCAGGCCGACGCCTTGCTTGAGCCCCGATTTGAATCGGTGGATGAAAATGGTAGGGGCGATTCGTGAATCGCCCC
>DAOTYM010000089.1:0-3044 GCA_034434775.1 Anaerolineae bacterium
AAGAGGGTGGTCCCCACGGCCAGGGGGGCCGGGAAGCCCATCCAGAAGTGGATGATGGGCAGCATCACGCTGCAGCCACCGGTCCCGATGAGACCGCCGAGCAGTCCCGCAGCGAAGCCCACGATGAGGAGCAGGACCCACTGCCCAGCGGTGAGGGGCTTGCCGGCGACCCCGGCCTGTCCCGAAGCCGCGGCCCAGACGACCACGGCGGCGATGATGAGCAAGAGGATCAGCGTAGGCGTCTGGTTCCGGATCCACGTGCTTGCACGCGCGGCCATGTCGCAACCTCCTTCGTAGTTGAGGGGCTCTGGCCCCTCTGCATCGGCTCAAGCGCACTGCATTCCGTCGCCTGCAAGCGCGGGACGCGGCGGAGGCCGCTTGATCCCAGGTCCTCGGCCTCCCTGGCACGGGCAGAGTCGGAGCCTACGAGCCCTGCAACACGGCCGACACATGCTGGTCTCGCCTTGCTCTTCGCCAAGTCCGCAAAGTCTGGGGAGGCCCCTTACCTCTCTTCCGGCCCGACCATCCAGGCCGGGTTCCACGGCTCGTCCAGGACCTGGACCTCCACCTCCGAGACGCCGGGGACGGAGGCTGCCGCCTGCCGGACCTGCTCTGCCAGGTAGCCAGCCAGAGGGCAGAAGGGCGCGGTGAGCACCATGCCGATCTCCACGCGGCCGGCCTCGTCTATCCGCACCTGGCGGATCATCCCCAGGTCCACCACGCTGAGCCCGATCTCCGGGTCTATCACCGGACGCAGGGCCTCACGGATTTGAGACTCTGTAACCATCTCACCTCCTCTCTGCCTTGGACCCCGTGCCTCCGGCGCGCGGCCTCACGCGTTCTGGGCCTGGCGCGCCTCCCGGCAGCGCGGGCAAGAGCACCCCTCCAGGGGATAGGAAGGCAGCCCCAGGATGGCAAGCCCTTCCGCTGGAGGTCCGGCCATGTCCCGGACCAGGGCCCGCAGTTCGGCCAGGCGCTCGTCCCGCACCCGGTAATAGATATGCTGCCCCACCCGCACGTCCTCCACCAGCCCGGCCTCGCGCAGGACGGCCAGTTGCTGGGAGATGTAGGGCTGCGTCTTGCCCAGGATGGCGTTCAGGTGGCAGACGCACTCGTCGCCCTGGCAGAGGATCTCCAGGATCCTCAGGCGCACGGGGTGCGCCAAGGCTTTCAACAACCGGACCTCGCTCCTGGTGACCGTCACGCGCCAACCCCCTCATGCAATTTTTTGCATTATACGCCCGGCTGCCCCACATGTCAAATCGGACCCCAGCATGGGCACCCGCGGAATAGGGGCGCTTCCCGGTGTGCCGCTCCGGGGTTTGGGAGCGTGTCCTGCCCTGTGGCGGAGTCTGTGTGGACGGGATATCCTTGCCTCGCCTTGCCGGTGCCGTCAACGAATGGGAGAACGAATAAACGAATGGCCTGCGCCCGCGCCGGGCCCGTTCGTTGACGGCCCTCCTCCAGGCCCTCGGGATGCTGCACTGCGGGGCGGGCTCCGGGGGGATTAAGAAAACCCGTAGGCCACGCCTCCGGCGTGACCTACGGGAAGGAAGGGGCAGCGCGGTTTGCGGAGCGCCTTGCTCCAGCCGCTTGGCGGGGCCTACGGCTTCCGGATGCGCAGGCGGAAGCCCTCGGGGGTCTCCTCCACCGTCACCTGGCAGCCTTCTTTCTGAGCCATGCGGAGCACGTTCTCGCGCGAGGTGACGGTATCCACCAGGACCTCCAGTTCCTCGCCAGACGGCAGACGGCGCAGGGCATTGCGGGTCCGCAGGACCGGCTCAGGGCAGGAAAGGCCCCTGGCATCTACCGTTTGCATCGTTCATCCCTCCATGAGCACAACCTGAAGCGGGAAGAGGCCCCTCAGGCCGCCCGTTCCCGCATGGTGAACCCCAGCAGGACGCACACCAGGAGTCCCAGGATCACCGCGGCTTGTCCGTAGGGGCCAGGGCCCCCCACCTGGAGCACGCCTTCCACCACTTTGTCCGGCACGCCGGCCAGGGCGAAGTTGTGGGCAAACCCCGCCCCGACGATCATCCCCAGGACGAAGATCCCGGCATCGCCATCCCCCTCGCCGGCCAGGAAGAGTTGCCGGCCCGGGCAGCCGCCGGCCAGGGCAAAGGCCAGGCCAGCCAGCGCCATCCCCAGGAAGTTCCAGAGGTGGTTGCTGTGGGCCACCGGCTGGGCGGCAAACCCGGGGTGGAACTGGCCCAGGAGGAGGTTCACGACGAAGGCGACGACCAGCAGCGCGCCCACGCCGCTGATGAGGTGCGTATCTCCCATCAGGATGACATCCCGGATGGACCCCATGGTGCAGAAGCGGGTCCGTTGGGCCAGGAAGCCGATGACGAGGCCTGCGCCCAAGGAGATGGCCACCGGTGCGTGGAGGGAGCCGGGCCCGCTGGTGCTGAAGAAGATGGGCCCTCCCTCGCTGAACTGGGGCCGGAAGAGGAGCAGGAGCAGGAGCCCGACCATCAGGGCAGGCATGATCCAGCCGGCCGCCGGGGAGACGGGGTGGTTGCGCCCAAGGGAGTACCCCTGCCGCAGGAACCAGACCCCGATGGCGATCCCGGTGGCCAGCCCCGCGAGGGCGAGGATGGCGTTCCCATCGCCGCCAGCCAGCCGCAGCAGTGCACGCCACGGGCAGCCCAGGAAGACCAGCGCCCCAATCATGGCGAACACCCCCAGGATGAAGCGCACGAGAGGGGCAGAGCCGGCCCGCGGTTTGAACTCGCGGAAGAGGAGGGCGGCGATGGTGGAGCCCAGCACGAAGGCCGCGATCTCGGGCCGCAGGTACTGCACGGCCGTTGCTCGGTGCAGGCCTAGGCCGCCGGCAATGTCCCGCTCAAAACAGGCCACACAGATGCCCATATTGGGCGGGTTGCCGGCCTTCTGGAGGAGGGGAGCGAGGATGCCGATGGCTGCCCCGGCGAGGACGATGCCCCAGCGCGAGGCAAAGAACCGGGTGAGACGTTCGGACATGGTCACGACCTCCTGTATGAAATAGGATGGAGCCCGAGGGGCCCGTTCCACGGTGGCCGGGA
>DAOTYM010000090.1:0-2013 GCA_034434775.1 Anaerolineae bacterium
CCTCGGCTCCATGTGGGATAAGGTGCAGCGGCTGGAGCGGCTGGTCCCCCTCCTGGCCGAGCGCCTGGGTCTCCCGCCCGGGGAGCAGCGCGTGGCCCTGCGGACGGCGCGCCTGTGCAAGGCGGACCTGGCCACCCAGATGGTCATAGAGATGACCTCGCTCCAGGGGGTCATGGGCCGCGAGTACGCCCGCCTTTCGGGCGAGGACCCGGCGGTGGCCGAGGCCATCTTCCAACACTACTTGCCCCGCTTCGCCGGCGACCGCCTGCCCGACAGCCGCCCTGGCTGGGTCGTGGGCCTGGCCGACCGCCTGGACAGCCTGGCTGGGCTCTTCGCCGTGGGCCTCGCCCCCACCGGTTCTGCCGACCCCTACGGGCTGCGCCGGGCGGCCTTGGGCCTGGTCCTCATCCTCATCCACCACCAGGTGTCGCTTTCCCTGCGGGAGGCCCTGGCCTGGGCTGCGGAGGGGCTTCCTGTCCCCGCTGACGAGGCGGACCGAGAGGCGGCCCTGGAGTTCATCGTGGGGCGGCTGCGGACCTACCTGCTGGACGAAGGGTACCGCTACGATGTGGTGGATGCGGTCCTGGCAGAGCAGGGGGACAACCCCTGGCCTGCGTTCCAGGCGGTGCAGGAGTTGAGCCGCTGGGTGGAACGTCCCGACTGGCCCGCGACCTTGCAGGCCTACGCCCGCTGCGTGCGCATCGTGCGGCCGGTGGGCGAGCGCTACACCCTGGACCCCAACCGCTTCGTGGAGCCGGCCGAGGGGGTCCTCTACCAGGCCCTGTTGCGGTGCCGGGAGGCCATGCCCACGCCCCCTTCGGTGGATGGCTTCCTGACAGCCTTCCAGGGGATGATCCCGGCCATCACCCGCTTCTTTGACGACGTGCTGGTCATGGCCGAGGACCCGGTCCTGCGCCAGAACCGCCTGGCCCTCGTGCAGGAGGTCGCCGACCTGCCCAAGGGCCTGGCCGACCTGAGCCGGCTGGAGGGGTTCTGAGGCCGCCCGGGGGAGCGTGCCCCCGCGCCTCCAGTGGCCGCGCTCAAGAGGGTCCTTTTCTCTCTTCTCTTCAGAGTTGGGCCTCGGGCTGCCCGCCCCTCTCCGACCGGGCCCTGGCCTCCTTCCACCAACGGACCATCAGCCGGGCGTTCCCAGCGAGGATGGCCAGGGCCACCAGCCGCACCGGCCACGGCGACCAACCCACCGCCGCCACGGCGTCCACATCGGTCCCGCCGACGACGAGGGAGAGGATTCCGAAGTACAACGGGTCCAGGCACAGGAAGACCAGCCCGCCGTACCAGAGGAGCAAGTTCGCCCACCGCCGATGTGACCACCACCGACGCCAGTTGAGATAGATGGCGTAGCCGATGAGCACGGTGACGACGGCGGGAGACCAGGCAATGGCCAACCACTGCGGCCCCACCCGTTCGGCCACGGGCGTGGCATAGATGACCTGGCTGGTGCCCCACCCATTGGTCAGGAAGCGGAACTCCAGCACGTCCTCACCCCAGAGGCGCGCGGCCAGGTAGTGCACGCTCTCGTGGATGGCATTGTGGAGAAGCACAGCAACGATCGCGGGGATGAAGAGGTACAGACGCCGTTTGAGGTCCTCAAGCACGACCACCCTCCTGCAGGTGCCCTCCCTGGCCCCCATCGGTTCCTTATGTAGGGGCGATTCATGAATCGCCCCTACAAACCTCACCCCTATGGGCCGTCCCCACGGTGGACGGCGTCGGCGCAGGCCGACGCCCTGCTTGAGCCCCGATTTGAATCGGTGGCTGAAGATGGTAGGGGCGATTCATGAATCGCCCCTACAAACCTCACCCCATCCCCCAATTCCCCCTTCCCCTCTCCGCACGCGGAGAGGGGAAGGGGGCCCGGGGGTAGGGGTGAGGTCTGCAAGGGCAATGTATGCCTCACCCCTATGGGCCGTCCCCACGGTGGACGGCGTCGGCGCAGGCCGACGCCCTGCTTGAGCCCCGATTTGAATCGGTGGCTGAAGATGGTAGGGGCGA
>DAOTYM010000091.1:0-16245 GCA_034434775.1 Anaerolineae bacterium
TCAGCCGGAGGTGTTCTGCCACGCCCTGGCCACCCTGGTGGAGGAGAAGAGGCCGGAGATCCTCCTCCTGAGCGCGAGCGACCTGGGCAACGACCTGGCCCCCCGCCTGGCCCAGCGCCTGAAGGCAGGGCTCCTCAGCCACTGCCTGGACCTGGCCGTGGATATGGCGGAGCGGTTGCTCATCGGCACATGCCCTGCCCTGGGCGGCAGGTACTTTGAACTGTACGTTTGCCCGGAGGCGCGCCCCCAGATCGCCACCGTGGAGCCGGGCCAGTTCCGCATCCCCTACGAGGACCCCTACCGCTCTGGGGAGATGGAGGCCGTGGACCTGCCCCTGGAGGGCGTGGCCGGCAGGCTCACCTGGGAGGAGATGGATGCCCCCTTTGCCCCGCCGCCGGAGCCCCTCTCCAAGGCCAGGGTGATCGTGGCCGGCGGCCGCGGCATGGGCGATGCCGAGTCGTTCCGCCTCCTGGGGGCATTGGCCGAGGCGCTGGGCGGCCAGGTGGCCGGCAGCCGGGGTGCGGTGGACGAGGGGTGGATTGACGAGGCGCGGCAGGTGGGCGTGGCCAACCCGCCGGTGGCCCCGAGGCTCTACCTGGCCTGCGGCATCTCTGGCAGCGTCTTCCATTACTTCGGCATGCAGGATGCGGAGTTCCTGGTGGCCATCAACGCCGACCCCGAGGCACCCATCTTCAAGGTGGCCAACGTGGGCGTGGTGGGGGACGCGAAGGCCATCGTGCGGGAACTCCTGGCCCTCGCCCGGGGAGAGGGATAGTCAACGGCGACTTCGGTCCCCGGGCCCGGCGCATCCCAGGACGGACAGGGCCAGGCTTCCCTGTCCGTCCTGGCCTTTTTCCGATGGAGGGAGGCGTATGCGCGAAGATGTGGTGATCGTGGCTGCCCGGCGCACCCCTTTCGGGCGCTTCGGCGGCGCTCTGCGGGACCTGGATGCCGCCGAACTGGGGAGCCGCGCCATCCGGGCGGCCCTCTCGCAGGTGGGGGCCCCGCCGGAGGCGGTGGACCGCGTCATCTTGGGGAACTGCATGGGGGCAGCGACGCTGGGGCAGGTGCCGGCCCGCCAGGCGGCCATGCGCGCCGGCCTCCCGGCGCGGGCGCCCGCGCTCCTGGTGGAGCAGGCCTGCACCTCTGGCCTGTGGGCGGTGGCCCTGGCAGCGCGCTTCATCCAGTGGGGGGAGGCGGAGGTGGTCGTGGCTGGGGGCATGGAGAGCATGTCCCAGGTGCCCTACATCCTGCCCAAGGCTCGCTGGGGGCACCGCCTGGGCCACGGCCCCTTGACCGACGCCCTCCTCAACGCGCTGACCTGCCCCATCACGGGGGTGCACATGGGGGTCTACGCCGGGCGCGCCGCGGTGGAGCGCGGCATCGGCCGCGAGGCGCAGGACCGCTGGGCCCTCCGCAGCCAGGAGCGGTACGCGGCGGCCCTGGCGGCGGGCAAGTTCGCCGATGAGGTGGTCCCTGTGGAGGTGCCGGGCCGCGGGGGGCCGCAGGTCGTGGCGCGCGACGAACAGCCCCGCCCCGAGACCACCTACGAGGGCCTGGCCGCGCTTCCCCCGGCCTTTGAGCCGGGAGGGACGGTCACGGCCGGCAACGCGCCGGGACTGAACGACGGGGCCGCGGCCCTCCTCCTGACGACGCGAGGGCGTGCCGAGGCGGAAGGCTGGGAGCCCCTGGCACGGGTGGTGGGGTGGGGGGAGGCCGCGGCCCCGCCCCCCGAGATCAACACGGTGCCGGCAGAGGCTGCCCATGTCGCACTGCGGGCAGCAGGGCTCCGCCCGGACGACATTGCGCTGTGGGAGGTCAACGAGGCCTTCGCCGCTGTGACCCTCACCGTCATCCAGTGCCTGGACCTGGACCCGGGGAAGGTGAACGTCAATGGGGGGTCTGTGGCCATTGGGCACCCGGTGGGGGCCACAGGGGCGCGCATCCTGATGGCCCTGGTCTACGAACTCCGGCGCCGCGGGGGCGGCCTGGGCCTGGCGGCCATCTGCGGGGCCGGGGCCCACGGCAAGGCGGTGGTGGTGGAGGTCTGAGCCGCAGGGCACGCCAGGGCCGCAGGCCAACAGGGGCCCCATCTATGACAAAACTGTCATGGACGGGGGCCCCTGTTTTCATCCTTTTTTCAATTTCGGCTGCTATACTCAGCATGGAGGAAGAGGCGAACCCTTGCTGGGCCCCGGGAGTGCGGTGGGGCCCTCCTAGAGGACCCGTGCTCAGCCGACGGAGAAACGCTCACATGATAGAAGGCAGGATGCAGGAGGCCCCTTGGGTGCAGAGGGCGATGGTTCAGAGCCTTCCAGCGCGGCCGGTGCCGCGGTACTCGTTGGACGCGAGGCCCCTCTACCGGTGGACGAAGCGCGCCCTGGACTTTGCCCTGGCCCTCGTGGGGCTCGTCCTGCTTTCGCCGGTCCTGGCGGCCATCGCCGTGGCCATCAAGTTGGATTCGCCCGGGCCGGTCATCTTCGCCCAGGAGCGCATGGGCAAGGACGGCAAGCGGTTCACCTGCTACAAGTTCCGCTCCATGGTCCACAACCACGGGAAGGAAGAACTCCACCGGGCCTTCAGCCGGGACTACGTCAATGGGAACCACACTGGGCGGACCATCTTCAAGCCCCCCCATGAGGACGTGGTGACGCGGGTGGGGCGCTTCCTGCGCAAGACCAGCCTGGACGAACTGCCGCAGTTGTGGAACATCCTGAAGGGGGAGATGAGTTTCGTGGGGCCTCGGCCGCTGGTCACCTACGAGATGGAAGCGGCGGCGCCCTGGCAGCACCGCCGGCTGGAGGCCCTGCCGGGGCTGACGGGGCTCGTCCAGGTGAGCGGCCGCAGCACCCTCACCTTTGATGAGATGGTCCGGCTGGACATCTACTACATTGAGCACAGTTCCCTGTGGCTGGACCTGAAGATCCTCCTGAAGACCATTCCGGTCGTCCTTTCGGGCGAAAGCACTCGCTGACGGGGGTCCGTCGTTTCTCTCGGGAGGGGGGCTCGGCCTTGCAGGGGGCTGAGCCCCCGCTTTTTGCAGGCTTCCTGGAAGGTTGGGGGGACGTGCACCAGAGCAGCCAGGGCGTTTCCGCCTCCGCGGGGCCGGAGCCGTCGGCCGAGGCAGAGGAGTTCTACGGGACCTCGGCGGAGTACAGGGATCGGCTGCACCTTTCTGCGGGCCGGACCTATGCCCAGGTGGCGCGCAGCGCGCTGTGGCGGCACATGCCTCCCCAGGCCGGCCCCAAAGTGCTGGACTTCGGCTGCGGCACGGGAGAGTTCTCCCGGCTCCTTTCGGGGATGGGGTACCAGGTGGTGGGGAGCGACGTCTCCCACCTCTTCCTGCGCGATGCCCTGGAGCGCCACGGTGACGCTGCCCACCTGGCCTTTGTCCAGAGCGACCCGGGCCCCCACCTGCCGTTCCGCGATGGGGCCTTTGACGCGGTGGCGGCCGTCAACGTGATAGAGCACGTGGCGGAGCCGGAGCCGATGCTGCACCAGTTGGCCCGGGTCCTGCGGCCCGGCGGGATCCTCGTCCTCACCTTCCCCAACCTCCTTTCCCCCTTCCGCCCCCTGAAGCGGTTCTTCAGCCGGCAGCGCCTGCCGCGCTACGGCCCGGAGAGCGGGGAAACGGTGGGCCAATCCCTCGCGCTCCTGCTACGGGACCTCCGCCTCCTCCTGGCCATTGCGGTGCGGCGGAAGCCGCGGTTCGTGCCGCGGCAAGCCGACTTTGCCCACGCCAACCTCTACTACCAGTTGGGCTACGGGGCGGATTACGACGCGGTCTGGCTGTGCAACCCCCTGGACGTCGCGCTGGCCCTGGAGCGGGCTGGCGTCCGTCAGTTGGAATGCCACCCCTTCCCGGTGACGGCCGAGACCCACCTGGGGGCCTGGGGCCGCGTGCGGACCCGCCTGCCGGCAGCCCTCTCTTCTCCCATCCTCTGGGTGGGGCGGAAGGGTTAGGGAAGCCGCCGGTTCACGGGGCTCAAGCAGGGCGTTGGCCCGCGCTGACCCCGTCCCCGTAGGGGGACAACCTATAGGGGCGAGACATGCCGCGCCCTTACAGACCTCACCCCTACCTCCTGGCCCCCTTCCCTTCTCCGCAAGCAGAGAGGGGAAGGGGGACGGGGGAAGGGTTGAGGTTTGTAGGGGCAATTCATGAATTGCCCCACCATTTTCAGCCACCGATTCAAATCGGGGCTCAAGCAGGGCGTCGGCCTGCGCCGACGCCGTCTCCGCAGGAGGGACGGCTGGCGGCGAATGGCGTTTCTCGCCCTGTGCCGCAGGCCAGCCCTCAGCACCGCATCTGGGCACGCCGAGGAGTCTGCCCTCTCGGTGTGCGAAAGCGGGCAAGGTCCAGCCTTCTCCTTCCCTTGACACTCCTCCCCCGAGCGGTTACAATGGCGCCAGGGGGTGAGGCGCGATGGACCTCCCACTGCGTCTCCAGGACCCGGCAGGCCGAGACGAGTTACAATGGCGCCAGGGGGTGAGGCGCGATGGACCTGGTGCAACTGCGCACGTTTCTCCTGGTGGTGGAGCGGGGCAGCCTCTCGGCCGCGGCGGCGGAACTGGGGGTGAGCCAGCCGGCCGTGAGCAAGCGCATCCAGAGCCTGGAGCAGGAGTTGGGGGAGCGGCTCCTCGTCCGCGGCCCCAGGGAGGTGCGGCTCACGGCCGCGGGGCGGCTCCTGGAGGAGGCGGCGCGGGCCATCGTGGCCGAGGAGGAGCGCCTGCGCCAGCGCTTGCGTGCCCTGCAGCCCGGGGACCTGCGGGGCGAGTTCGCCCTGGGCGCGAGCACCATCCCCGGGGAGCACCTCGCGCCGGCCCTCCTGGCGGACCTCACGCGGCGGCATCCTAGCCTCCAGATCCACCTGCGGGTGGGGGATACGGCGCAGGTGGTGGAGTGGGTGGCGGCAGGGCAGGTGGCCCTGGGCCTGGTCGGGGCGCGCATGGGAGGGTGGCGGGACCTGGCCTGGGAGCCTTTCGTGCGGGATGAGATCGTCCTGGCGGTCCCTGCCCACCACCCTCTGGCGACGCGGGAGGCGGTGCGTCTGGAAGACCTGGCCGACTTGCCCCTCATCCAGCGGGAGCGGGGCTCCGGCACCCGGCAGATGGTGGATGAGGTGCTGGCGGAGCACGGCCTGGCCCTGCCCCCGAGCCCCCCAGGCCTGGTCCTGGGGAGCACGCAGGCGGTGCTCCAGGCCGTGGCCCAGGGGCTGGGCGTGGGGTTCGTCTCCGTGCGGGCGCTCCGTGCCCTGGGAGGGGAAGGTGCGCCGAAAGGCGTGCGGCTGGAGGGGGTCCGCCTGGAGCGTCAGTTGTGGGTGGTCTACCGGCAGGACCAGGGGGAAGACCCCCTCGTGCGGGGCGTGCTGGCCTTCGTGCGGGAGTGGGCGCTCCAGCACGGGGAAGACCTCACCCTCCCCGGCCCGTAGTACTGGACCACAATAAAAAATCCCGTTTTCGGCCGTGCAGGTCACGGTTGCAGTCTCATAGTAGGGGCGCACGGCCGTGCGCCCCTACCCAATATCGTCAAAAACCACCGTGGCGCAGTGCTAGGCCTGCTCAAAGGCCTTCACTTCCACCCCAGCCAGTTCCTCCACGACGCGGATCAGGCCGGAGTGGTCCAGTTCGCCCTGGCCGGAGAGCACCATCCGCTTGAACATCTCGTGGACCAGGGCGGTGACCAGGAGAGGCACGCCGTAATCTTGCCCGGCGGCCATGGCGATGCGCATGTCCTTGTAGTGCAGGCGGCACCGGAAGCCGGGCGCGAAGTCCCGCCGCACGATGCGGTGGCCGCGGTTCTCCAGGATGCCGCAGCGCGCCAGGCCAGCCCCCAGGACCTGCACGATCTTGGCCGGGTCCACGCCAGCCTTGGCCCCCAGGACCAGGGCCTCGGCGACGCCGGCGATGGTGACCCCCACCAGGATCTGGTTGCAGGCCTTGACCGTCTGGCCCGCGCCGGGCCCTCCGCAGAGGGTGATGTTCTTGCCCAGCACCTGGAAGATGGGGAGCACCTCCTGAAACGTGGCCTCGTCGCCGCCCACCATGATGGAGAGCGTCCCCTGCTGGGCTCCCACATCTCCGCCGCTCACGGGCGCGTCCAGGACCCGCACGCCCTTTTCCCTGCCGACCTCTGCAAGGCGCACCGCCACCTTGGGGGAGATGGTGGACATGTCCACGTAAATGGAGCCGGGGCGGATGCCCTCCATGATGCCGTTGGGGCCCAGGGCCACCTGCTCCACATCGGGGGAGTCGGGGAGCATGGTGATGACCACGTCGCTCTGCGCGGCGACATCCTGGGGGGACGTCCCCTTACGCGCCCCCAGGGCAGCCAGTTCGTCCATCGGAGGCGTGCTGCGGTTGTAGACGACCAGAGGATAGCCGGCCTCCAGAAGCCGTTTGGACATGGGTTTGCCCATGATGCCCAGACCGATGAAGCCTATGGTCTTTCGGGTCATCTTGCCCTCCTTTTGGCTGTGGTGGGGAGAAGGCCGCGGGCCGCTAAAGGGAGGTCCCGAGGTCCTCGGCGCGGTGGAGGTCCTTCGCGGTCCGGGGAGCCTTACTCTGCCCGCTCCAGGAAGATGGGGTCTCCGTCCCGGACCTTCTTGAAGACCTTGGCGTTGCCCTCCACCCGGCCGAAGACGTTGACCGGGCTTGCGGCGCGCACCTCATCGCCGCGGCTGGCGGGCGTGCGGCCGAAGAAGATGCAGAAGGCCCGTCCGGGAGGCCAGTAGCCCAGTTCGCCCACCTCCACCACCTCCCGGGCGCCCTCGGCCAGCCCCAGGGAGACGGGGATGGTGAAGTAGATCTCCTCGCCCCACGTGTTGGCCCGGCCCTCAATGGGCAGCGCGTCCCAGATGGCCTGGCTGGTGGGGCTGTCGTCCAGCACGGCTGCGGCTTCCACCTTGCCAGAGCGGATTCGGATGCGGCGCATGGTGGTCCCTCCTTCGCCTGTGGTGTGGAGGCACAACGTGCCGTCGTGGATGGCTCCATTATAGCCCAGGATGCGTTCTTGGACAAGGCGTGGCCGAAGTGGCCAGGGCGGCCCTGCAGGGGAGGCGGCCAGCCGAAGGCCGGTATGGCGCGACCGCTCCCTGCCAATTGGAGCGCCTCCTCCAGCCGTGGTATAATGGTGGGCGATGTCTCTGATCACAGCCACGGGCCTGGCCAAAGCGTACGGGGCCCAGGACGTCTTCCAGGATGTCACCTTCAGCATAGAGCGGGGGGACCGCATCGCCCTCATCGGCCGCAACGGTGAGGGCAAGACGACCCTCCTCAAAATTCTGGCCGGCCTGGAACAGCCCACGGCAGGGACGGTGCAGCGCGCCCGCCACCTCACCATCGGGTACCTCCCCCAACACGCTGGCCTGGAGTCGGACTGTACCCTCTGGGAGGCCATGCTGGAGGTCTTCGCGCCCCTCTTGGCCCAGCAGGACGAACTGCGCCGCCTGGAAGCGGAGATGGCCGCCCAGGGTGCGCCGGACCAGGCCCTCCTGGACCGCTATGGCGCGCTCCTGGAGGCCTTTGAAGAGGCCGGGGGCTTTGCGTTTGAAGCCCGCATCCGCCAGGTCCTGGCGGGGCTGGGCCTCGGGCCCGAGAAGTGGGACGAGCCCGTGCGCCACCTGAGCGGCGGGGAGCAGACCCGCGGCCTCCTGGCCCGGTTGCTCCTCCAGAAGCCGGACCTGCTCCTCCTGGATGAGCCCACCAACCACCTGGACCTGCAGGCGACGGAGTGGCTGGAGGGGTTCCTGGCCACCTGGCCTGGCACGCTGGTCCTCGTGGCCCACGACCGCTACCTCCTGGACCGCCTGGCGACGCGGGTGTGGGAACTGGAGTTCGGCCGCTTGGAGACCTACCGGGGCAACTACAGCGCCTACTTGGAGCAGCGGGCGGCGCGCCGGGAGCGCCAGGCCCGCGAGTGGGAGGCCCAGCAGGACCTCATCCGCCGCACCGAAGAGTTCGTGCGGCGCTACGGGGCCGGCCAGCGCAGCAAGGAGGCGCGGGGCCGGGCCAAAAGGCTGGCCCGCCTGGAGCGCGTGGAGCGCCCCCGGGAAGCCAGGGCCATGGGCCTCTCCCTCCGGTCCGACCTGCGGAGCGGGGACCTCGTGCTGGAAGTGCAGGGCCTGGTGGTGGGCTACCGGACAGAGGAGGGGGAAGAGGCCGCCGTCCTCACGGTGCCGGAGGCAAGGGTTTTCCGGGGGGAGTGCGTGGCCCTCATGGGCCCCAACGGCTCGGGCAAGACCAGCCTCCTGCGCACCCTCATGGGGGAGGTCCCTCCCTTGGGGGGGACCTACCGCCTGGGGGCGAGCGTCGTGGTGGGATACCTGCCTCAGGGCCACGGGGACCTGGACCCCCAGGCCACCGTGCTGGAGAGCCTCCTCCAGGTCAGGAACTTACCCCTCAGCGAGGCCCGCCGCATCCTGGGGAGGTACCTCTTCTCGGGAGACGACGTCTTCAAGCCCGTGGGCGCGCTGAGCGGCGGCGAGCGGAGCCGGCTCGCGCTGGCCCGCCTGGCCCTGCAGGGGGCGAACTTCCTCATTCTGGACGAGCCGACCACCCACCTGGATATCCCCTCCCGAGAGGTGCTGGAGGAGGTTTTGTCGGAGTTCGGCGGGACGGTGCTCCTGGTGAGCCACGACCGCTACCTGGTGGACCGGCTGGCTGACCAGGTCTGGTGGGCGGAGGCTGGCGTCCTGGAGACTTTCGCCGGGACGTACGCCGGGTTCGCCGCGCGGCGGGAGGAGGCCCGCAGGGCGGGCCGGGGGGAAGCGCCCCGCCGGGAACGCAGGGAACTGGCCCGTGCCCAGCGCAAGGAGCGGTCCGAGCGAGCGCGTCTGGAAGAGACCGCGGCGCGGCTGGAGGCCCAGGTCCTGGCGCTGGAGGAGGAACTGGCCCAGGTGGATGCGGCCCTGGCCGCGGCCTCGCTGGCTGGGGACGTCCCGCGCCTGGCTCAACTGGCCCGGCAGCGCCAGGCTCTGGAGGCGGCCCTGGAAGACGCGACAGCGGCGTGGGAGGCGGCGACGGAGGCCCTCCTGGGGTCTTGAAAGAGGAAGCGGGCATGGGCATCGCAGGGCTGTACGTCATCGGGCTCACCGGCAACATTGCCACGGGCAAGAGCGAGGTCCTGGGCATCCTCCGGGACCTGGGGGCCTACGTGGTGGATGCCGACCAGCGGGTGCACCGCCTCCTGCGGCGGGGGACGCCGGTCTACCAGGAGGTGGTGGAGGCGTTCGGGGAGGGCATCCTGGACGAGGCGCAGGAGATTGACCGGCGCCGGCTGGGAGGGCTCGTCTTCGCCGACCCAGAGGCCCTGGCCCGCCTGGAGCGCATCGTGCACCCGGCCGTCATCGCCGAGGTGGAGCGGGAACTGCGCGAGGTGGCCCGGCGCAGCAGGCACCGGGTGGCCGTTGTGGAGGCCATCAAGCTCCTGGAGTCGGGCCTGGCCGACGACCTGTGCGATGAGGTGTGGGTCGTGCACGCTGAGCCGGAGCAGCAGGTGGCGCGCCTTGTGGCCACGCGCGGCATGACCGAGGAAGAGGCACGCCGGCGTCTGGCCGCGCAGCCACCCCAAGAGGCCAAGGAAGCCCGTGCCGACTGGGTAGTGGATAACAGCGGCCCCTTGGAAGCCACCCGCCGCCAGATAGAGGAGGCCTGGGCGCGGGTGCTGCGGACCCTTGCGGAACGGGAGGCAGAGGGACGATGGGCGTTGCTGTCCGGCGGGCCACCCGCACCGACTACCTGACCGCTCCCCGGCTGCGCGGGCCCCGTGGCGAGGTTGGGGGGCTCCTGCCGGACCGAGGGTACTTCCTGGCGGAGGGCGATGGCTGCCTCCTGGGCTGCGTGGGGTGGACGGTGGAGAACCTCATCGCCCGCCTGGAGGACGTGCGCCTGGCTCCCTCGGAAGCCGAGGCCAGGGGCGAAGTCCTCCGGGCCCTGCTGGAGGCGGTGCAGCAGGCGGCGGGCGAACTGGAGTGCGAGGTGGTGCTCCTGGCGCTGGATGCGGATGAGGCGGAGCGGCTCGGCCCGGCCCTCCGGGCGTTGGGGTACGAGGCGCGCCTCCCGGATTCCCTCCCGCGCTACCACCGGCAGGCCGCGCAGGAGATGCTGCGGCCAGGCCAGGTGCTGTGGGTGCGCCGGCTGAGGGAGCACCCCGTCACGCGGCCGCTCTGAGGAGGCTCTGACCCCACCCCCTGGCCCCCTTGTGGAGAAGGGGGAGGGGGCAGGCGGGCGAGGCGTGCGTCTCTTCCACAAGCGAGGCTGAAGGTGTAGGGCTATGGAACAACTGCGGGGTTTCTTCCGGGCTCACCCCCGGCTTGCCCAGTGGGCTGGGCTGGCCGTGGCCATGGTGCTCGTGGTCCTCTGGGCCTCCCGGGGGGTGGACCTGTTGCCGACGCAGCGCCTGGCCATCGTGGCGGCCACGGTGGGGTTGGCCGGGCTGTGCGTCTGGATCATCCACTGGGAGTAGAGGGGGGCGGGGTGCCCTGGCTGCGGCGCACCCGTAGCCGGAACCCCTCGTGCCCCACCACGACCACCTTTTCCCCCTTGGCAATGGGGCCATCCTCCGCGATGGCCTCCCACCATTCGCCCATCAGGAAGACGGAGCCCCTTGGGTCCAGGTCGGTGCGGGCCTCGGCGGTCCGCCCGACCATCCCTTCCAGGCCTGTGACCGGGCGGCGGACCTGGGCGCGCACCGCCTTGGCGATGGCGAAGGCGAAGAAGGCCGCCGTTGCGAGGGCCACCCCCACGATGAGGGCGCGGGAGACCTGGTAGTAGGGCGATTGGAAGAGGATGAGGGAGCCGAAGACGAAGGAAGCCACGCCGCCCAGGGTGAGGATGCCGTGGGTGGGGGCCTTCACGTCCAGGACGAAGAGGAGGAAGGCCACGGCGATGAGGAGGAGGCCGATCCAGTTGGCCTCCAGGACGCCCAGGGCGTAGAGGCCCAGGATGAGGCAGATGCCCCCCACAATGCCGGCCACGTAGCCGCCAGGGCTGGAAAGTTCAAAGAGGATGCCGTTGATGCCCAAGGTCATCAGGATGAAGGCGATGTTGGGGTCGGTGATGACGTGGAGGAACTGCTCCACGGCGTTCATCTCCAGTTCCTGGAGGACCATGCCCTCTGTCTCCAGGGTCACCCAGCGGCCGTCCACCTCCACCTGGCGGCCGTCCAGTTTGTTCAGGAGGTCCCGCAGGTCCGTGGCCACCAGGTCAATCACGCCCAGTTCCAGGGCTTCCTGTTCGGTGGCGGCCTTGGCTTCCCGCACCGCGCTGCGGGCCCAGGCCACGGCCTTCTCGCCGCGGCGCCGGGCCAGGCCCTCCACATCCGCTTCCAGGATGCTCACGGCCTTCTCCTTGGCCGTCTCGCCCAGTTCCTCGCCGCCGCTGGCGATGGGGCTTGCCGCGCCGATGCTGGTGCCTGGGGCCATGGCCGCGAGGTGGGCGGCCAGGGTAACGAAGGTGCCGGCGGAGGCCGCGTGGGCGCCCTCTGGGGCTACGTAGACCACGATGGGCACGCGCGATTCCTGCATGCGGCGGGTGACGCGCCGGGTGACGTCCACGGAGCCCCCAGGCGTGTCCAGGACCAGGATGATGAGGTCCGCGCCCTCGGCCTCGGCCGTCTGGATGCCCCGTTCTATGTAGGTTGCGACAATGGGGGTGATGGCCCCCTCCACGCGGAGCACTTGCGCGCGCCCTGCTGGCTCCTGGGCGGTCAGGGGCAGGGCCAGGCTGAGGAAGCCCAGCGCCGTGTACAGGAGCAGAAAGGCCCACCGGCGCCAGGAGCGCCTCCGCGACATGGACACACGCTCTCCCATGGGGTTGTACCTCCTGCCAGATTATACCCCAATGGGCCCCGAGGGACAAAACGCTCGCAGGGTGTTGCAAGGCAGAAGCCGGGGGAATCGGGAAACCGCGACTTGGGCTGCATCTATCGCCTGCGGCGGCAGGAGGCCTCTCCCCCTAGACAGACGAAGTGCCAGGCACTCCGCGAGTGCCTGGCACCACAGGCTCCGACCGAGGTCGGGTGAAGGGCTACGGGTTCCACTCCACCAGGAGGATGGGGTGGTAGCCGGGCTGGGTGTGGGCAGACGTGGCCAGGGTGTAGCGGACCGCCCCGGCGCTGGACCCCATCAGGAGGACCCCGTTCTGGGGCAGGGTTCCGCCCAGCCACCCTTTGACGAAGTCGGTGACGTCCAAGATGGCCCACCGGCCGACCACCAGGTCCGTGGAGGCGGAGGGCTCGGTGAGGTAATCATCGGGCGAGGCCCCAGCGCCGGGCAGGGTCCAGGGCACCCCTGGGGCAGCGAACTGCCAGTTGACCGTGGCAGGGTCCCAGGCCTGGATGAGGGGATAGGCCCAGAGGGTCATGGGCTGGGGGTTGGTCTGGCCATCCACCCAGAAGACGAGGGCAGCCCGGGCCACCTGGCCCGCCTGGATGCCGGCCAAGGGGGCCAGGTCAAACTGGCTGAGGCCCTTCTTGGCGGCGAAGGAGCGGACCTTGAAGAGCTTCTGCAGGTAGAAGTTGGAGGCGGGCTGCCACTGGTTGATGTAGGTATCCCGGGCGCCGGTGTACCCGTCGTAGCCCTGGGCAAGGAGGGTCAGGCGGGCGGGGAGGTGGGCTGAATTGAAGGCGAAGGGGACCCAGGCGCTGACGGCGCCGTAGTCGGTGCGGGTGCGGAAGTAAGCCGTGTAGTCGCCTTCGGGGAGGGAGAGGGAGTAGGTCCAGCGGCGGTCAGGGGCGATGCCCACGCGCCCGGTCTGGACGAAGCCGCCCGCGCCCTCCACCTTGACCTCCACGCCCAGGCTAACCCCGTTCAGGCTGGCGGGGCTCCGCTTCTCTGGGGCTTTCCGGTCCGGGCCCACCTCAAAGTCGTTCCCTCCTGCTGGGGGTGGGGCGACGCCGAGGAAGGTGACCGTCCAGGCCGAAGTCCCCGCGGCGGAGCCGGAGGCTGCCCCCGTGGCCGTGGCGCTCAGGAGTTGGGGCTCCAGGGCGGTGTAGTTGTTGACGATGACGGTCATGCAGCGATAGGTGTAGTTGCCCCCCCAGAACTCACCGTTATCGTCGCCGTAGTCCTCGGCGTAGAAGCAGATCTCCACCGGGCCATCGGGGACGGTGGTGGTGTCCCAGAGGGTGGAGTAGGTGCCGGCGGGCAACCCAGCGGAGCCCAGCGCCTGGACCCCTCCTGCAGGGGGCGTTCCGCAGAGACGTCCTGCCATCCTGGGGTTGACCTTCTCCTTCGGCCCTAGGGCCTCGGGCTTGGCCTGGGGCTGCTGCTCGTCCGGCTGGAATGGTGGGGCATCCCAATCTTCTTCACATGGGGGCCACCCAGTCCATACCTTGAAGAAACTGCCCCACGTCTCGTCCCAGATGGCCGCGCCGACCAGGGCCCAGGAGTCGTTGAAGTAGGTGCCGACGGTGATGGTCCCTTTGACCACGGCGCCAGGGGCCGGGTTCGGGGGCCAGCCGATGATGGGGTTGCTGAAGTCCACATAGACCCAGTCGTCCTCGTCGTCCCAGTCCTGGTCCTCCACCCGTCCGCCCTGGTCGTAGGCCAGCATGATGACTTCGTAGTAGGCCTGCACCGGAGCGGTGAAGGCGAAGGTGGCTCCGCAGTCGTACTCGCCAGCGCAGGTCCAGTCGCGGGCGTGGAAGGTCCAGGGGGTGTAGGTGCAGAGGTCCACCGAGTAGCGGTACCACAGTTCCACATAGGCCAAGGGGTCGTCGTACGACTTAGCCTCATATGAGATGTTGAAGTTGGGTACCCGGTACTGGACAGGCATGAGGGGCTTTACCCAGGCCTCTGGCGGGGTGCCGTCAGCGGAAGCCGCTGGGGGCAGAGCCAAGGCTGCGGCCAGAAGCAGGACCGTCAGGGTAAGGGACACGCGCTTCATGGGAAACTCCTTTCCGCGTGGTGCGCCTCCCCTTCGGGGGGAGGCACAAGGTGAACGTACGCCCACTTGCTCAGGGAGGCCACCCCCCATCGTGCAGCAGGCCGAGCACACACCTCCTGGAAGGCCGAGGGACAGAGTGCCGGAGGTGCCTTCCCGTCCGGCAGTGCCTACGAAAAGCGGAACCTGAGGTTCCTTTCTCTCCCGAAGGCGGTGAGGGCGACCCCATCGGCACCAGGAGAGTGGTGGAGGAAGATGAGGTACCTATGGTTAGGAGATGGGCTACACGGGCGAGGGCCCCCCGTCGCCCAAGATGGAGATCTCTTCGGCGGAGGGATGCTCCTCGCCGATGCAGGTCGGTCCGTTTGGACGTTGGAGAGAAGGGAATCTTCGTAAAGAAGAATACCACACAAAGAGGGAAATGTCAAGTCACCGGTTGTGCGATTTGTTCGGAGTCCAGCGTCGGTTGGGGAGGGGAAGGGAGAGAGGCGCTTCGCACCCCCTTGCCTTCCTCTCCGGGAAATGGTACAATGGAAATGTGCAGTTTGTCGCCACGGGGCCACGCCCTTACCCTGCATCCCCACCGCGCAGGCCCAGGGGAACCCCCTTCCGGGCAACGAAAGGAGTCACCGGGTAATGAACAAGATCGGCATCCACTGTTCCAACAAAATGCACAGGGACCTACACCGCATGGTCCTCCTGGGCGGCTCCCACCTCACCTTCCTCCACGAGCAGCGGAGCCTGGACGTGACCATGCCCGGCCAGGGGAGCCGACGCCTCCTAGAGGTCTGGCGGGAGCGCTACCCCGATGGCGTCATGCTCATGCGCGTCTACACGCCAGACTGGACGACCCTGGACCCCCGGGCGTGGGCCGCCCATTGCGTGGCCCTCTACGACGAGGTCAAGCACCTGACGCGGCACCTCACCTTCGCCAACGAGCAGAACCTCCCCGACGAGGCTCCGAGCCAGGCCGCGTCCCACCCGCCCCAGTACTTCTGGAGCAAGGAGTGGTACAGGCGCATCGCTCAGTGGAATGAGGCGGTCATTGACGCCCTGCGGGCGGCCCGCCCAGAGATGAAGATCCACTGGCCTGCCTTCGCCCCGGGCCACAGCGAGGACCAGGATGACAACGGCGACGGGACCATCGGCTTTGAGATCTGCCGCCGCGCCATTGAGAAGTGCGACGTCCTGGACGTCCACTGTTACTGGCACAACGCCGATGAACTTTACAATCGGTGGGAGTGGTTCGGCGGGCGCTTCGTGCGGGCGCACCGCATCTTCCCCACCATGCCGATCTTCATCAGCGAGTGTGGGGGGTTCCAGGGGCAGAGCCCGGCCCTGGGGGACCAGATGGCGTGGTACCTCTCCCGCCTGTACGATTACGACTACGTCATCGGAGCCACACCCTTCATCTGGGATAGCGGCCCAGAGCACGACGTCAACCGCTGGTGGGGGAACGAGCGCCTCATCCAGGCCGTCACCGCCATGCCCAAACCTTCCGCTCCCATGCCCGTGAAGCCCGTCCCAGGCCCTTCTCCCACCGAGCCGCCTCCTATGGTGCAGCTTTCTCCGCTGGACCCCACCTCCCTCGTGGCGGACCTGCGGGAGCGCCTGCCCACCCGGGGGGAAGCCCGCTACGAAAAGCGGGACCTCGCGGGCGTGGACACGGTCATCTTCCACTGGGCGTCGGACGTGGTGCGCGACTACACCCCTCTGGAGATCGCCCAGTACCAGACGGGGCCCAGTTCCCCCACCCCCTTCCCCGAGATCGCCTACCACTTCATGATCACCTGGAACGGGACCATCTACTTCCTGAACGACCTGGACGAGCGGACCTGGCACGCCGGGGAGTGGAACTCCCGCTCCATCGGCGTCCTGGCCTGCCCGGCGCAGGACTACCTCCTCACGGACGCCCAGATCCTGAGCGCGCGCAAACTCCTGCGCTGGCTGAAAGAGGCACTGGGCGGCCGGGAACTCGCCCTCAAGGGGCACAACGAGGTCCGAGAGACCTCCTGCCCCGGCCCGGGCTGGGCGCGCAACAAGGCCAGGATCCTCGCCGTGCAACTGCCGACCTACCCCTTTGAGTACCACTACGTCCTCCTGGGCCAGAAGCCGGAGGGGGTCGTCCCCTGGTCCTGGCTAGAGGCGATGCGGGACTACATCCGCACCTTCCGCGTCACGGTGGGCTTCTCCCACGACCACGCCATGATGGCCTCCGAGCGGACCCCCGTGCGCCACGTCACCATTATCGGCAGCCCGGACGCGGAAGTGCCCGTCTCCCTGGAGGTGGAGGAGATGATCCGCGCCTCTGGGGCGATCGTGAACCGGGTGATGGGGAGGACGGCCGAGGAGATCAAGGCAGAG
>DAOTYM010000092.1:0-7115 GCA_034434775.1 Anaerolineae bacterium
CGTCTTCGGCATCGGCGCGACGGAGCAGCACTCGGTCCACCTGCCCCTTGGCACCGACTGGCTCGCGGTGAGCGACCTGGCCCAGCGGGTGGCCGAGGAGTTGGACGCCTTCCTCGTGCCGGCCCTCCCCTTCAGCATGAGCGAGTGCCACGGCCCCATGGCCGGCACCGTCTGGCTCAAGCCCAAGACCCTGGCCGCGGTGGTGCGGGATGTGGTCCTTTCGCTGCGGGCGCAGGGCTTCCGCAAGGTGCTCCTCCTCAACGGCCACGGGGGGAACTTCGTCCTGGAGGCCGAGATCCGGCGCCTCAACCGCACCTATCCCGACACCATCGTCCTCATGCCGCCCCTCGTCCTCTCGCCCCGCCCGGGCGATGCCCCCCTGTGGGACAAGGGCGTGGGCATCCACGCCAGCGAGAGCGAGACCTCCCGGCAACTCTACCTCAACCCCGAATGGGTGAAGGACGAGCGGGTGGACTACCTCCCTCCCGTGGGCCGCGAGTTCCTGGACTACGCCTACATGGGGTTCATCAGCGAGTGGGGGGTGTGGGGCCACCCCTCCTACGGCACAGCGGAGAAGGGGGAGCGGGCCACCGCCTACGAAGTGCAGCACCTCGTCGCCTGGGCCCGGGAGACCTTCGCCCGGGTGGAGGCCCTGCGGAAGGACGGAAAGGGGGCGTGAGATGCTCCTGGATTACCGCAACACTTCCTTTGAAGTCAAAGAGGCCAAGCCCGACATGGCGGTCCTGCCCATCGGCGGGGTGGAGCCCCAGGGCCCCCACCTGCCGGTGGGCGCGGTGAACTTCATCCTGGACGCGCTGGCCCGGGAGGTCGCGGCGCGCCTCCGGGGGACGGTCTATCTCCTCCCCACCCTGCCCCTGGGGACCAGCGAGGCCCACTGGGGCCTGCCAGGGGCGGTGGCGTTGGAGTGGTCCACCCTGATGGACGTGGTCTACGACCTGGTGGAGTCGCTGGTCCGCCAGGGCATCCACCGGGTGGCGGTGATCAACGGGCTGGGCGGGGCCACGGAGACCACCGTGTGCCCGCGGGAGAACTACATCGTCAAGACCGCGGTGCGCCAGTTGAACTACGACATCCCCGAACTGGATGCCATCTGGGTCCAGCCCTTCACCGTGGCCGCGGAAGACCTCCGGAAGATCCTGGAGAGCGCGGACGAGGACCTCCACGCCGGGGAACTCACGACTTCCCTGGTGCTGCACCTCGCCCCCCAGTGGGTGAAGGGGCTAGGCCCGGACCACGTGCCAGAGGTCTGGAAGGGGTATGTAGACTTCACCTCCTTCCAGAGCCTGTGCCCCGACGGGGTCTGGGGGCGGCCCAGCCTGGCCTCGGCAGAGAAGGGGGAGAAAGCCTTTGAGGCCGCCGTGCAACGCACGGTGCAGTACATTGAGGAGACCTTTGCCCACCTGGCGCGGATGAAGAAGCGCCACTATGTATACTCGGTGCAGGGGAAGACAGTGCGATGGACGTAGCGAAAGTGTACGACTTCACGGGGAAGGTCGCCGTCCTCACCGGCGGCGCCGGCGTGCTCTGCAGCACCATGGCCCGGGCCTTGGCCGCCCAGGGGGCCAGCGTGGCCATCCTGGACCTCAACCTGCCCGCGGCCGAGCGGGTGGCCGCGGAGTTGCGGGAGGCCGGCGGCCAGGCCCTGGCCGTCCAGGTGGACGTCCTGGACCGGGCCAGCGTGGAGGAGGCGGCGCGGAAGGTGCTCGGGGCCTTCGGCCGCGTGGACCTCCTCATCAACGGGGCAGGTGGCAACAAGCGGGAAGCCACCACCAGCGAGGCGCTCCCCTTCTTTGACCTCCCGGCCGAGGCCATCCGCTGGGTCTTTGACCTCAACATCCTGGGGACCATCCTCCCCAGCCAGGTCTTCGGCCGGCAGATGGCCCAGCAGGGGAGCGGTTGCATCATCAACATCTCGTCCATGGCTGCCTTCCGCCCCCTGACCCGCACCGTGGCCTACTCGGCAGCCAAGGCCGCGGTGAGCAACTTCACCCAGTGGCTCGCCGTCCACATGGCCCAGACCTACTCCCCCCGCATCCGGGTCAATGCCATCGCCCCGGGCTTCTTCCTCACGGAGCAGAACCGCTTCCTCCTCCTGGACGAGGCCACGGGCGAACTGACCCCACGGGGGAGGGCCATCTTGGAGCACACCCCCATGGGCCGCTTCGGCGACCCGGAGGACCTGGTGGGCGCGGTCCTCTGGCTGGCCTCGGATGCCGCCTCCTTCGTGCACGGCGCGGTCATCCCGGTGGACGGCGGGTTCGCCGCCTTCAGCGGCGTCTGATGGGAGGAGGGCCATGGCCGAAACGCTTCCGTACAAAGCGGTTCTGGTGGACTACGACGAGGACCTGTACTCCCCGCGCGGCTTTGAGGAGGCCTTGCTCGCCCAGGCAGGGATCGCCTGGGCTGTGGGGCAGCACCGCACCCCCGAGGCGGTGGTGGAAGCGGCGCGCGATGCGGATGTCGTCCTCATCCAATCGGTCCGCCCCCTCCTCAACCGGGAGGTCATCGGAAGCCTCCCCAAGTGCCGCGGCCTCATCCGCCTGGGGATCGGCTACGACAGCGTGGACGTCCGGGCAGCCACGGAGTACGGCATCCCCGTCTGCAACGTCCCCACCTACTGCGTGCGGGACGTGGCGGAGCACGCCCTGGCCCTCCTCATGGCCAGCGTGCGCCACCTGGCGTGCCAGGACCGCTGGGTCCGTGCCGGCCGCTGGGACCGCACCGGGGCCTCTCCCACCCTGCGGATGCAGGGGCGCACCCTGGGCTTCGTGGCCTTCGGGCGCATCGCCCGGACCCTGGCCGACCTGGTCCAGGGGTTCGGGATGACCCTTCTGGCCGCCGACCCCTACGTGGACGCCGAGACGATGGCCCGCCACGGCGTCCAGAAAGTGGACCTGGACGAACTCCTCCGCCGCTCGGACTTCATCTCAGTCCACGCCCCGCTGACGGAGAAGACGCGGCACCTCCTGAGCCACCGGGAGTTCGCCCTGATGAAGGACGGCGTCGTCCTGGTGAACACGAGCCGCGGCCCTGTGGTGGACGAGGCTGCCTTGGTGGAGGCCCTGCGGTCCGGCAAGGTGCGGGGGGCAGGCCTGGACGTCATGGAGCAGGAACCCCTGCCGCCCGATTCGCCCCTGCGCACGCTGGACAACGTGACCATGACCCCCCACGTGGGGGCCTATTCCGACGAGAGCGTGGAGGACCTCTACCGCATTGGCTGCCGCATCGTGGTGGACCTGGTGCAGGGCATCTGGCCGGAGGAGGTGGTGAACCCGGAGGTGGAAGGCCGGACCCGCTTCCCCTTCCGGCGGCGCTGAGGCTGTAGGGGCACAGCCTGCTGTGCCCCTACAGGGCGGGCGTGGGGGCCCTACAGAGGTTGCGCCGGGGATAGGTCCGTTCAATCCGTACCCGAAATCCGTTGTTGGGGGTGCAGAGATGCAGAAGAAAGTGGTCACCTTTGGCGAAATCATGATGCGCCTTTCGCCGCCTGGATTCCAGCGCTTCACGCAGGCCCGGTCCTTTGACGTGGTCTACGGCGGGGGCGAGGCCAACGTGGCCGTCTCCCTGGCCCAGTTCGGCGTGCCCGTGGACTACGTGACGCGCCTGCCGCAGAACGACCTGGGGGAGGCCTGTCTCCAGTTCCTGCGGCAGTACGGCGTGGGCACGGACAAGGTGGTGCGGGGCGGCGAACGGCTGGGCATCTACTTCCTGGAGATGGGGGCCATGCAGCGGGGCAGCAAGGTGGTCTACGACCGGGCCCATTCCGCCTTCGCCACCATCGCCCCGGGGATGGTCAACTGGCGGGCCGTCTTCGCCGAGGCCGACTGGTTCCACTGGACCGGGATCACGCCGGCCATCTCCGAGGGGGCGGCGGCCGCCTGTCTGGAGGCCATCACCACGGCCAAGGAGATGGGGCTCACCGTCTCCTGCGACCTGAATTACCGCGCCAAACTGTGGAAGTGGGGCCGCAAGGCCAGCGAGGTGATGCCAGAACTCGTGCGCCACTGCGACGTGGCCGTGGGCAACGAGGAGGATGCGGACAAGGTCTTCGGCATCCAGGCCCCGGGCGTGGACGTGGTGGCGGGCAAGGTGGAGGCGGAGCGGTACCGCTTCGTGTGCGAGGAACTGCACCGCCGCTTCCCCAACCTGCGGACCATCGCCATCACGTTGCGCGGCTCCATCTCCGCCAGCCACAACACCTGGTCCGGGGTCCTGTGGCACGAGGGGACCTTCCACATCGGGCGGACCTACGACCTCACCCACATCGTGGACCGCGTGGGCGGGGGCGATGCCTTCGTGGCCGGGCTCATCTACGGGCTGCGGACCTACGGAGACGACGTGCAGCGGGCCCTGGAGTTCGCCATCGCCGCCTCGTGCCTGAAGCACTCCATCTTCGGCGACTTCAACCAGGTCACCGTGGGGGAGGTGGAACAACTGATGGCCGGCGAAGCCTCTGGGCGGGTCTCCCGCTGAGGGGGACTCTCACAGAGGGACAGAGGACGCAGAAAGATTGGAAGGCTCTGGACCGCGCTTTCCGCGGGGCTGGAGGCGGCACGCCGGGAAGCGTACCTCAGGGGGCCATCACAGAAGGCACAGAGGTCAGAAGAATTGGAAGGCTCTGGACCGCGCTTTCCGCGGGACCTGAGGCGGCACGCCAGGAGGCGTGCCCTAGGGGGCCGTCACAGAGGGCACAGAGGTCAGAAGAATTGGAAGGCTCTGGACCGCGCTTGCCGCGGGGCCTGGAGGCGGCACGCCAGGAGGCGTGCCCTAGGGGGCCATCACAGAAGGCACAGAGGACGCAGAAGGATTGGAAGGCTCTGGACCGCGCTTTCCGCGGGGCCTGGAGGCGGCACGCCAGGAGGCGTGCCCTACATCCGAGGGGAAGGAGAAAGACATGGCGCGCTTTGACCGATTGACCGTCCTGAACCGCATCTTGGACCTGGGCCTGGTGCCCATCTTCTACCACGGCGATGTAGAGGTGGCCAGGAAGGTCGTGGACGCCTGCGCCCGAGGGGGCGCCACCGTGGTGGAGTTCACCAACCGGGGCGATTTCGCCCCCCAGGTCTTCCTGGAACTCGCCCGCGCTCTGGCCAAGAGCCACCCCGACGTGATCCTGGGCGCGGGGACCGTCGTGGATGCGCCCACGGCCGCGCTGTACCTGGCCTACGGGGCCAACTTCATCGTCGGACCGAACCTGAACCCAGAGGTGGCCCGCCTGTGCAACCGGCGCAAGGTGGCCTACATCCCTGGGTGCGGCAGTGTGACGGAGATCTCCCTGGCCGAGGAACTGGGCGCGGAGTTCGTCAAGGTCTTCCCCGGCGGCGCGGTGGGGGGGCCGGGCTTCGTCAAGGCGGTGCTGGCCCCCTGCCCCTGGACGCGCATCATCCCCACCGGCGGCGTGGAGGCCACCGAGGAGAACCTCCGCGCCTGGTTTGAAGCCGGCGTGGCCGCGGTGGGGATGGGGTCCAACCTCATCACCAAGGAGGCCGTGGCGGCAGGGGATTACGACCAGATCGCCCGCAAGGTGGCCCAGGTCCTGGCCTGGATCCGCCAGGCCCGCGGCCGCGGGTGAGGCGCCGGAGAACGGCCATGGTGCTGGGCCGAGGTTCCGAAGGCCGCCCGCTCCCGGCCGACGAGGTCCGGGACTTGGTCGCAACCGCGCTGGAGGAAGCTGACCTCCGGGGCGCGCGGGTCCTCGTCCTCATCCCCGACGGGACCCGCACTGCCCCCATCCCCCTCTTCTTCCGCCTGTTCCACGAGGGCCTGGCCGGACGAGTGCGGGCCCTGGACTTCCTGGTGGCCCTGGGGACCCACCCGCCCCTTTCCGAAGAGGCGCTGGGGCGGTTGGTGGGCCTTTCTCCCGAGGAGCGGGCCGGGGCCTTCAGGGATGTGCGCCTCTTCAACCACCGCTGGGACCTGCCGGAGGCGCTGGCAGTGGTGGGCGCCATCTCACGGGAGGAGACCCGCGCCCTGAGCCAGGGCCTCATGGATGAAGAGGTCCCCGTGGCCGTGAACCGCCTCCTGCTGGAGTACGACCAGGTCCTCATCTGCGGGCCGGTCTTCCCCCACGAGGTGGTGGGGTTTTCCGGCGGGCACAAGTACCTCTTCCCCGGCGTGGCTGGCCAGGCCATCATTGACGCCACCCACTGGCTGGGCGCGCTCCTGACCAACCTGGCGGTCAACGGCGTGGTGGACACCCCTGTGCGGGCCATGCTGGACCGGGCCGCGGCGTTCCTCTCCGTGCCCATCCTCTGCTTCAGCCTGGTGATGCGGGGCAAGGACCTGGTGGGCCTGTACATCGGGCCGCCTCGGGAGTCGCAGCGGGCTGCGGCCCTCCTCTCGGCGCAGGTCAACGTGGTCTACTTGGACCGGCCCTACCGCCAGGTGCTGGCGGTGGCCCCGCCCCTCTACGACGACCTCTGGACGGCGGCCAAGGCCATGTACAAGACGGAGCCCATCGTCGCCGACGGGGGCGAAGTGATCGTCTACGCACCCCACATCACCGAGGTCTCGTACACCCACGGCGCGCTCCTGGACCAGATCGGCTACCACACCCGGGATTACTTCCTCGCCCAGATGGACCGTTTCGCCCACATCCCACGGTGCGTGCTGGCCCACTCCACCCACCTGAGGGGACAGGGGACCTTTGAGGGCGGCGTGGAGCGGCCGCGCATCCGCGTCACCCTGGCGACGGGCATCCCGGAGGAGCGCTGCCGCCGCCTCAACCTGGGCTACCGGGATCCGGCCACGGTGGACCCGGCGGCGTGGGAAGGCCGGGAGGACGAGGGCCTCCTCCTTGTGCGGAAGGCAGGCGAAACCCTCTACCGCCTGCGGAGCCCGCAGGGATAGGCAAGGTCGTCTCAGTCCCAGGGCAAGGCGCGCCTCGCCCCTCCTGGAGGGGAGCCATCAACGAATGGGCCCGGCGCAGGCGCAAGCGATTCGGTTATTCGTTCCTCACATTCGTTGACGGCGTTGCCAAGCCGCCGATTCAAATCGGGGCTCAAGCCCGGCGTCGGCCTGCGCCGACGCGGCCATGCAGAGGGGATGGCTGGCGGAAGGCGCCGCCGATTCAAATCGGGGCTCAAAACTCGGCG
>DAOTYM010000093.1:0-1725 GCA_034434775.1 Anaerolineae bacterium
GGCCTGCGGCTGCACGTGGACTTCCACCCGGAGGCCCGTGCCGCCCTGGAGCGGGTGCGGGAATGGGGCTTCGTGGACCTCTTCCGGCTGCACCACCCGGGGGAGCCTGGCCAGTACACCTTCTGGGATTACCGCGTGCGGGGCGCGGTGGAGCGGGGGTTGGGCTGGCGGGTGGACCACATCTGGGCCACCCGGCCCCTGGCCGAGAAGTGCACGAGCGCCTGGATAGACGTGAGCGCCCGCCTGAGGGAACGCCCCTCGGACCACACCTTCCTGGTGGCGGAGTTCGCGCTGTAGGGGGCCCGTGCCCGCGGCCTCACCCCCGCGCCCGGCGGAGCCACGCCTCGTAGACCTCGCGCCGGCTCCACCCGGCGAGGGCGGCCACCTCGCGGAAGGCGGCCTTGCGGTCCATCCCGGCCGCGAGGAGCCTTGCAACGGCGCGGCAGACCTCCTCCTCATCCCAGCGGCGGACCTCCCGCGGCCGGTCCACCACCAGGGTGAACTCGCCCCGGGGCTCCTCCGCCTGGAACCGCACCAGCGCCTCAGAGAGGGTCCCCCGCCAGACCTCCTCGTGGACCTTGGTCAGTTCCCGGCAGACGGCCACCTGCCGGTCGCCGAGGACCTCCCGCATGTCCTCCAGAGACCGCAACAGGCGGTGGGGAGCCTCAAAGAGGACCAACGCCGCGGGCACATCCCGCACCTCCTGCAGGGCTGCCCGGCGGGCCTGGGCCGCCCGAGGCAGGAAGCCGAGGAACAGGAACCGCTCCACGGGGAGGCCAGAGGCAGCCACCGCCGCCAGGACGGCCGAGGGCCCTGGCACGGGGACGACGCGGAAGCCCCGTTCCAGGGCGGCGCGGACTACCCGGTAGCCGGGGTCGGAGATGCCCGGCATCCCGGCTTCGGAGATGAGGGCCACGTCGCCCTTCTCCAGGGCCTGCAGGATGGCATCCAGCCGCGCCAGTTCGTTCCCTTCCCAGTAGGAGAGGACGGGGGTCTGGACCTGGTACTTCTGCAGGAGCTGCCGGGCCGTGCGGGTGTCCTCCGCGGCGATGAGGGAGGCCTCCCGCAGCACCCGCAGGGCCCGCAGGGTGATGTCCTCCAGGTTCCCTATCGGCGTGGCGACAAGGTAGAGGGTGCCCACCGGTTCCAGCCTGTCCCCCTGCGCTCAGTGGCGCAGGATCAGCCGGCGGAAGGCCTCGGCGTAGCGCATGCCGTGCCCCTGGGCCGTCATCTCGGCCCAGGCGCGGATCCGTTCCTCCAGGCCCTCAAAATCCTTCACCTGGCTCCGGTGGCACTTCAGGGCCTGGATCTTGGCGTCCAGGGTGTCGGTGATGTCCACCCAGTAGTTGGGCTCCTGGGGTGTGGCCAGGAAGACCTGGTCCACGTTGTGGGGCTTGAGCCCCTGGTCCAGGAGTTCCGGGAAGATCCAATAGGAGCCAGCGGAGGGGTAGACGGCATCCAGGGCGGCGTCCGCCGCGGCGCGGTGGTCCGGGTGGTTCAAGTACATGCCCCGGGAGAAGCGCACGGTGGGGTCGCCGCAGACGACAGCATCCGGCCGGTATTGGCGGATGAGGCGCGTCAGGTCCCGCCGCAGGAGAAGGGTGTGTTGCAGGGTTCCGTCGGGATACCCCAGGAAGACCGCCTCCTTGACCCCCAGGACTCGGCAGGCGGCCCGCTGCTCCTCCTTGCGCAACCTCCCCAGTTCAAAGGGATCGCAATCCGGGT
>DAOTYM010000094.1:0-2404 GCA_034434775.1 Anaerolineae bacterium
CCTCGGCGGGGTTGTGGTGGCGCAGGTGGCGGAGCCGCCATCCCTGGCCACGCGGGAGCCGGCGACCCTGGGCCAGATCGTGGGGTATGCCCGGAGCCGGCAGTTGCTCCTGGCGTCCCTGGCGGCCGCGCTCCTGCAGTACGTCTCCACGGCGACGACCGGGGGCTTCGTGCCCCTCTACGCCCAGAGCCTGGGCGCTTCGCCGGCGCAGTTGGGCTGGGTCACCACGGTGATGTGGGTGGGCCACGGGCTGGGGGCGGCGTTGGTGGGGATCCTGGTGGAGCGCCTGGGGGAGCGGCGGCTGCTCCTCTTGGGAGCGCTGGTGATGGTGGCGACGACCCTCGCCGTGCCCTTCTGTGGCAGCGTGCTGCTCTTGATCGGCCTGCGGGCGGCGTACGGGCTGGGGGCCGGGAGCATCCTGCCCGTCCTCATGGGCTTGAGCATTAAGTTCGTGCGGGAAGAGGGGCGGGCCGCGGCCATGGGCTTCTACCAGGCGGTGTACGGGGTGGGGATGTTCGTCGGACCCTCGCTGAGCGGCCTGCTGGCCGACCGGTGGGGCACGGCCGCGGTCTTCTGGAGCGGCGCCAGCGTGAGCCTGGGGGTGGGCCTCCTGGCTTTGCTGGCAGCGTCGGTGCAGGAGGTGCCCCAGAGGGAGGGCCGGGAGGTCCTGGTGCCTGCGGAAGGGCCGCAGCGCCCAGAGTAGAGGCCCCGTTCGCGCTAGAGGCCTGCTCCGTGGGGAGCAGGCCTCCGAGGTGTGGGGTGGGGGTGTGGCTGGGGGACAGGGATTCGAACCCCGACACGCAGATCCAGAGTCTGCTGTCCTGCCATTAGACGATCCCCCAGGCTGGGTTTATTTTACCACAGGTCCCCTGAGGAAGGCAAATTGCCCCTGGCGGGAGGGCTTGCCCCTCGCCCGACTCCAGCCCCTTGTTGACACCCTGCACCAGCGCGCTATAATCTTCCCTGCACAAGGAGCATGACATGAGTTCCGAAGCGCGGCATACGGAGGCGCTTCTTGCGCGCATCCTGGCCCGGGTGGAGAAGCCCGGGCGCTATATCGGCGGCGAGTGGAACCAGGTGGTCAAGCCCTGGGACCAGGTGGCCGTGCGGGTGGCCCTGGTCTTCCCGGAGGTCTACGAGATCGGGATGTCCAACCTGGGGCTGGCTATCCTCTACGACGTCCTGAACCGGCAGCCGGACATCCTGGCTGAGCGGGTCTACGCGCCCTGGGTGGACATGGAGCGGGAACTGCGGGCGGCGGGGCTTCCCCTCTTCAGCCTGGAGTCGCGGCACCCCTTGCACGCCTTTGACGTGGTGGGCCTCTCGCTCCCCTACGAGCAACTGTACACCAACGCCCTGAACGTGCTGGACCTAGGAGGCATCCCCCTCCTTGCCGCGGAGCGGGGTGGGGGGGATCCCGTCGTCATCGCCGGGGGCGGCGCGACCTACAACCCCGAACCGATGGCCGATTTTGTGGACGCCTTCGTCATCGGAGAGGGGGAAGAGGTCGCGCTGGAGGTGGTGCGGGAGGTGGCGAGGTGGCTTCCGGAGCGGCAAGGCCAAGGGGCGCGGGCAGCCCTCCTGCGGCGCTTGGCGGCGATCCCCGGGGTGTACGTCCCCAGCCTCTACCGCGTCTCTTACCACGCCGACGGCACGGTGCGGGCCGTGGAGCCCGCGGAGCCGGGGGTGCCGGCCAGGGTTCGCAAGCGGGTGGTGCCCACCCTTCCCCCGCCCCCCACGCGCCTCGTGGTGCCGCACGTTGACATCGTGCACAACCGGGCCATGGTGGAGATCCAGCGGGGCTGCACCCGGGGGTGCCGCTTCTGCCACGCGGGGTTTACCTACCGGCCGGTGCGGGAACGGCCCCTGGAGGAAATCCTCCGGGCGGTGGAGGAGGTCCTGGCCCACACGGGCTACGACGAACTGGCCCTCCTCTCCCTCAGCACCAGCGACTACTCCCGCATCCAGGAACTGGTGGAGGCGCTGCGGCTCCGCTACGCGGGGGAGCACCTTTCCATCTCCCTGCCGAGCCTGCGCCTGGACTCCTTCTCGGTGGACCTGGTGGATTCGCTCCAGGGCGGGCGGCGCACGGGGCTGACCTTCGCCCCGGAGGCGGCCACGCCGGCCCTGCGCCGGGCCATCAACAAGCCCATCCCCGAGGAGGACCTCTTGGAGGTCGCCCGCCTCGTGTACCGCAGGGGGTGGCCGGTCATCAAACTGTACTTCATGATCGGCCTGCCGGGCGAGACGGCGGACGATGTGGAGGCCATCGCCCGCCTGGTGCGGAAGGTGCTGGCGGTGGGCCGAGAGGAGATGGGCGGGCGGGCACGCGTGCACGTGGGCGTGTCCACCTTCGTGCCCAAGCCCCATACGCCCTTCCAGTGGGCCGCGTTGGAGGCCGAAG
>DAOTYM010000095.1:0-3359 GCA_034434775.1 Anaerolineae bacterium
ATCCCCGGCGTCGTCTCCTTGGACCAGGTCAAGCAGGCCATCCGCGACGTGGGGTACGACGTGGTGGAGGCCGAGGGCGAGGAGGAACTGGAGGATGCCGAACAGGCTGCCCGCGAGCGGGAGATCCAGGGGCAGTTCCGCCGCCTGGTGGCGGGCCTCGCCCTGAGCCTCGTCATCTCCGTGCTGAGCATGGGGGTGGACCTGGGCCTCATCCCCGACTTCGGCGGCCGGAAGGTGCTCCTCTGGCTCCTCACCACCCCGGTCCAGTTCGGCATCGGCTGGCCCTTCTACCGCGGGGCCTACAAGTCGCTGCGGGCCGGCGCGGCCAACATGGACGTCCTCATCGCCATGGGCACCTCGGCGGCCTACTTCTACAGCCTGGCGACGACCTTCCTGCTCCCCGGGCCGGTCTACTACGACACCGCCGCGGTCATCATCACCCTCATCATCCTCGGGAAGTACCTGGAGGCCCGCGCCAAGGGGCGCACTTCCGAGGCCATCCGCCGTCTGATGGGCCTGGCCCCCAAGACGGCCCGCGTCGTGCGCGGCGGCGAGGAGGTGGACATCCCCATTGCCGAGGTCCGGGTGGGGGACCTGGTGGTGGTCCGCCCGGGCGAGAAGATCCCGGTGGACGGCGTAGTGGAGGAGGGCTTCTCCGCCGTGGACGAATCCATGCTCACCGGCGAGTCGCTCCCCGTGGAGAAGCGCCCGGGCGACACGGTCATCGGAGCCACCCTGAACCGGGAGGGCCTCATCCGCTTCCGCGCTACGGGCGTGGGCAAGGACACGGTCCTCTCGCAGATCATCCGCCTGGTGCAGGAGGCCCAGGGCTCCAAAGCCCCCATCCAGCGCCTGGCCGACCGGGTGGCAGCGGTGTTCGTCCCGGCCGTGGTCGCCATCGCCCTCCTCACCTTCCTGGGCTGGTTCTTCGTGGGCCAGGCTGGCTTCACGCGGGCCCTCTTGAACATGGTGGCCGTGTTGGTCATTGCCTGCCCCTGCGCCCTGGGCCTGGCCACCCCCACTGCCATCATGGTGGGCACGGGCAAGGGCGCGCAGATGGGCATCCTCTTCAAGAACAGCGAGAGCCTGGAGCGGGCAGGCAGCCTGACCACCCTCGTCCTGGACAAGACCGGCACCGTCACCAAGGGCGAGCCTGCGGTGACGGACCTCGTGCCCCTCGCGGCAGACCTCGCGCCGGCGGAACTCCTGGCCCTGGCTGCCGCCGCGGAGCAGGGCTCGGAGCACCCGCTGGGGGAGGCCATCGTCGCCCGGGCCCGGGAGGAGGGGCTCGCCCTCCCGCACCTGGGCCAGTTCCAGGCGGTGCCGGGCCAGGGCATCGTGGCCCAGGTGGACGGGCGCCCGGTGCGCGTGGGCACGTCGGCCTTCCTGGAGGCCGAGGGGATAGACGTGGGGCCGGGCCTGGAGCATGCCCACCGCCTCCGCCAGGAGGGGAAGACCAGCGTGTGGGTCGCCTCCGATGGGAGGCTCTTGGGGCTCATCGGCATCGCCGACACGGTGCGGCCAGGCTCCGCCGAGGCCGTGGCTGCCCTGCGTCGCCTGGGGCTGGATGTCGTGCTCCTGACCGGCGACAACCGGGAGACGGCCCACGCCATCGCCGCGCAGGTGGGCATCCAGCGGGTGCTGGCGGAGGTGCTCCCTTCGGAGAAGGCGGAGCAGGTGCGGCGCTTGCAGGAGCAGGGCGAGGTCGTGGGCATGGTGGGCGATGGCATCAACGATGCCCCAGCCCTGGCCCAGGCCGACGTGGGGATCGCCATCGGCACCGGCACCGACGTGGCCATGGAGGCGGCGGACATCACCCTCGTGAGCGGCGACCTGCGGGGCGTGGTGCGGGCCATCGCCCTCTCGCGGGGCACCATGCGCACCATCCGCCAGAACCTCTTCTGGGCCTTCTTCTACAACGTCATCGGCATCCCCGTGGCCGCGCTGGGGCTCCTGAACCCCATGATCGCCGCCGCGGCCATGGCCTTCAGTTCCATCTTCGTGGTCACCAACAGCCTGCGGCTGCGGGGCTTCCGGCTCGGAGAGGACCTCGCCAGGGCATAGAGGCCTTGGACACCCCTTTCCGTCGGATGCAAGTCCCGCCACGCGGGTGCGTGGGTCGGCACATCTCACGGCCAGGTGCGGGTCCGTTCCATCCGTTCCCGAAATCCGTTGACAGGGCTCGGGGCAGGCACAAGGCCTGCCCCTACAGGGCAGGCACGGGGGCCTGGCCTTACAGGGCAGGCACAGGGGCCTGCCCCTACGGGTGCGGATCCGTTCCATCCGTTCCCGAAATCCGTTGACAGCATCCCAGGGCAGGCACGGGGGCCTGGCCCTACAGGGCAGGCACAAGGCCTGCCCCTACCTCACCCGTCCTTCAGGATGAGGGGAAAGAGCCCCCGCACCGGCAGAGGTGGCGTCGGGGACGGCGTGACGGTTGGGGTCGCCGTGGCCGTGGGCGTAGCCGTGGGGGTTGCTGTGGCGGTGGGGGTGGAGGTCGGCGTGGGCGTCTGAGTGGGCGTGCGGGTGGGGGTCGGCGTGCCTGCGGGGCAGGGGCCGGTATCCACCGTGGCTGTCTCGCTCCAGGGGGACCAGTTGGCCTCTGGCCCATCCCGTTCCGCACGCACCCGGTAGGAAACCGTGCGTTCGCAGGGAGCCTCGCCGTCGGTGAACTGCACGGTCCCCCCCGTCCCTGGCTGGCCCGGCACGCGGGCGATGGCCTCCCACGGTTCGCCTGAGAGCCTCCGCCACACACCGAAGGCCGACTCGTCCGGCGAGCCATCCTGCCAGGTGAGGGCCACCGAGTAGGGGGGCGTGTAGGCAAGGGTCAAGCCCGAGGGAGCACAGGGGGCCAGGTAGGCCCTCGCGGCTGTGCGGGGGGAGTAGAGGCCGTCCCGCTCAGCCTGAACCGCGTAGGTCACCACCTGGCTGCAGAAGAGGCCCAGGTTCGCCTCGGTGTAGGTGGTGCTATTGGCTGGCAGCGTGGCTACGACGCTCTCCCCGCTACCTGTGGCGCGCCAGATGCGGTAGGCCGTCTCCGTCCGCGAGGCATCCTCCCAGGTAAGGGAGGTCCCGTAGGCACCCTGCTCCGCAGCGGCTTCCAGGTTCTGGGGGGCACAGGGAGCCACGGTCACCGGGGCGGAGGGGTCGCTGAAGGGCCCGTAGACCCCGTCTCGGTGGGCGCGCATCCGGTAGGCGTAGGTCTCCTCGCAGAGGAGGCCCGCACCGTCCTCGTACTGGAGGGGGCTCTCTGCCGGCAGGGTGATGAGGTGTTGCCAGTCCAAGGGCAGGTGCCGTCGTTGGAGGGTGAAAGCCGTCGCCTGCCCGGGCCGGGCGCTCCACCGAAGACGCACGGCGTA
>DAOTYM010000096.1:0-4826 GCA_034434775.1 Anaerolineae bacterium
CGTCTCGGCCACGATGCACGGCCCCAGCACGTTGGGCAGGAGGTGCCGGAAGATGATGCGCAGGTTGCTGGCACCGATGGAACGGGCCGCCTCAATGAACTCCTTCTGCTTGTAGGAGAGGACCTGCCCCCGGGTGAGGCGGGCCATGCCCAGCCAGTTGAGCGCGCCGATGGCCACGAAGATGAAGAACATCCCTCCCATCTTCTCATCCAGGGAGACCATCGCGCCCAGGAGGCCGGTCGCGCCCTTCCGTGAGACCGCCTTGAAGTAGACCTGCAGCAGGATGACGAAGATCAAGATGGGCAGGCCGTAGAGGAAGTCCACGAAGCGCATCATGATGTTGTCCACCCGCGTGCTGGAGTAGCCGGAGATCAGGCCGTAGATGATGCCGATGACCAGGCTCACCAGCGCGCCAGCGAACCCCACGGAGATGGAGACCCGCGTGCCGTAGATGGTCCTGCTCAGGATGTCGCGGCCCAGAAAGTCCGCGCCCAGCAGGTAGGGCGACGTGGGATCGTGGCCCAGGATGGGGATGTTCAGGCGAGGCAGGCGGTAGTTATCGGTCATGTGGGCATCGGCGAAGTGGTAGGGGGCGATGTAGTCGGCGAAGAGGGCCGTGAGGATGACGAAGATCAAGAAGATGCCGCTGCCCACCGCCACCCTGTTCTTGCGCAATTGGCGGAACGCGTCGCTCCAGGGGGATCGCTCCTTGCGCAACGCAAACTGAAGCCGGATGGCTTCTTCATCCTGTCGCTGACCAGTGCTCATCGTACCTCCTCACACGAACGCGCCTCTCTGCGCGAAGGGTCAATCGTAGCGGATGCGCGGGTCCAGCCACGCGTAGACGATGTCCACCGCCAGGTTGGCGATGACGATGGCCACGCCGTAGAGGAGGCTGGTCCCCAACACCACCGGGTAATCCCGGTTGCCGATGCTGGTCACGAAGTGCTTCCCCAGGCCCGGGATGGCGAAGATCTGCTCCACTACAAAGGTGCCCGTGAGCACCGCGGCGAACATGGGGCCCAGGATGGTCACCACGGGGATCATGCTGTTCTTCAGGGCGTGGCGCACGATCACCGCCCGTTCCGAGAGGCCCTTGGCCCGCGCCGTGCGGATGTAGTCCTCACGGATGACCTGGAGCAGGCTGGCCCGCGTCAGGCGGGCGATGGAGGCCGAGAGGCCTGTCCCCAAGGTGAAGGCGGGGAGGATGGCGTACTTCCAGAACTCCAGGTCGGGCACGGGCAGGAACCCGAGGAAGAAGGGCGGCTTCGCCCCCCAGCGGGAGACGGGGAAGATGGGCTCGTAGTGCCATCCGCCGATGTCGTGGGGCAGGGCGAAGATCCAGATCAGGAACGGCCCCATCACAATGGCGGGGATGGAGACGCCGATGATGGCGATGAAGGTGGCGGTGTAGTCCACCATGGTGTTCTGGCGCAGGGCAGCGATGATCCCCGCCGGGATGCCGATGAGGAGGGCCAGGGCCAGGGCCACCAGGCCCAACTGGGCGGAAATGGGCAGGGTCTGGGCGATGATGTCGTTGACCGTGCGGGACTTGTACCGGAACGAAGGCCCCAGGTCAAACCGCAGGATGAGGTCCTTCAGGTAGTCCACGAACTGCTTCCACACTGGGTCGTTCAGGTGGTACTTGGCCTCCAGGTTCTTGACCACGGACGGGGGCAGGCTCTTGTCGCCGGCGAAGTCAAAGGGCCCTCCGGGGATGGCCCGGATGAGGACGAAGACCGCCAAGGTCAAGAAGAAGAGGACCGGGATGGACCAGAACAGCCTTCGGATGATGTACTTGGTCACTGGGCTTCTCTCCTTCTCCTGCTCCTAATGGCCGACGCGCCAGCAGGCCACCCAGTGGCCAGGCTGCACTTCTTTGAACTCTGGTTCCTCGTTCTTGCAGATCTCCATCACCACGGGGCACCGGGTGCAGAAGTTGCAGCCCTTGGGCGGGTTGACCGGGCTGGGCACGTCGCCTTCCAGGATGATGCGCCTGCGCTTCTCCTCCACCACCGGGTCGGGGATGGGCACCGCCGAGAGGAGGGCCTGGGTGTAGGGGTGCAGGGGGTTCTCGTACAGTTCCTCGCGGCTGGTCAGTTCCATGATCTTGCCCAGGTACATGACCGCGACCCGGTTGCTGATGTGGCGCACGACGGACAGGTCGTGGGCGATGAAGAGGTAGGTCAGGCCGAACTGCTCCTGGAGTTCCTCCAGGAGGTTGATGATCTGCGCCCGGATGGACACGTCCAGGGCGGAGATGGGCTCGTCGCAGACGATGAAGTCGGGGTTCACCGCCAGGGCGCGGGCCACGCCGATGCGCTGCCGCTGCCCACCGGAGAACTCGTGGGGGTAGCGGTTGACGAAGTAGGGGTTCAGCCCCACCACCCGCAGCAGTTCCTGGACCCGCTCCCTCTTCTCCCGGCCCCGGGCGATGCCGTGCACCTCCAGGGGCTCGCCGATGATGTTCCCCACCGTCATCCGCGGGTTGAGGGAGGCGTAGGGGTCCTGGAAGATCATCTGCATGCGGCGGCGCATGCGGCGCAGGTCCTCCCCCTTCATCTTGCAGAGGTCCTGGCCGTCAAAGTAGACCTCGCCGGAGGTGGGGCGGTACAGTTGCAGGATGGCCCGCCCCGTGGTGGACTTGCCGCAGCCGCTCTCGCCCACCAGGCCCAGGGTCTCGCCCCGGCGGACGAAGAAACTGATGTCGTCCACCGCCTTGACGTAGCCCACCGTGCGCTGGATGATGATCCCCCGGTTGATGGGGAACCACATCCGCAGGTGTCGCACATCCACGAGGATGTTGTCCTTGGACGTGGAAGTGGGAGTCGTCGTGGTCATCTCAGGCCCCCTTTCGCTTCACATCCACCCAGCAGGCCACCATGTGGCCCCGGGCCACCGTCTCCAGAGGTGGGTTCTCTTTGAGGCATTTCTCAATCTGGTACTGGCAACGCGGGGCGAAGGGGCAGCCCGGCGGCGGGTCAATCAGGTCTGGGGGCAAGCCCTCAATGGGGATGAGTTTCTCCTTCACCGATTCGTCCAGGCGGGGGACGGACCGCAGAAGGCCGATGGTGTAGGGGTGCCTTGGGTCGCCGTAGATATCCTTCACCGGGCCCGACTCAATGATGTAGCCCGCGTACATCACGTTCACCCGGTCCGCCAGGCCCGCCACCACCCCCAGGTCGTGGGTGATCCAGATGACGGCCATGCCGATCTCCCGCTTCAGTTGCTTGACGAGTTCCAGGATCTGGGCCTGGATGGTGACGTCCAGGGCGGTGGTGGGCTCATCGGCGATGAGCAACTGGGGGTTGCAGGAGAGGCCCATGGCGATCATCACCCGCTGGCGCATCCCTCCGGAGAACTGGTGGGGGTAGTCGTCAATGCGGGAGGCCGCCTCGGGGATGCCCACCATCTCCAGGAGTTCAATGCTGCGCTTGCGGGCCTGCTTGCGGTCCATGCCCAGGTGCAGCATAAGCGCCTCGCTCACCTGCTGCTCAATGGTCAGGACCGGGTTGAGGGACGTCATGGGGTCCTGGAAGATCATGGAGATGCGGTTGCCGCGCACCTGCCGCATCTCCTCTTCGGAGATCTTCAGGAGGTCCCGCCCGTCAAACCAGGCCTCGCCACCGACGATCTTGCCGGGGGGCTGGGGGATGAGGCGCATGATGGAGAGGACGTTCACCGTCTTCCCGCAGCCGCTTTCCCCCACGATCCCCAGCGTCTCCCCTTCGTCCACGTGGTACGAGATGCCGTTCACGGCATGGACCACGCCATCCTGGGTGAAGAACTGGGTCCGCAGCCCCTTCACCTCCAACAGTCTTCCCATGCCAACCTCCTCTCGCCGCTCCAGGGCGGTGTTTTCCAATGCGATGCGCAAGCGCCCCTCCCTCAAAGGGAAGGGGCGCAATGCGCTGCAGGTTCACGGACTGTGCAGACGCACCTCCCGCAGGTCGTAGAGGCCCTGCGGGGTCATGCGCAACCCCTCCACATAAGGTTTGACCAACAGGTGGGCCGTGTCGTGGTAGAGGGGAATCCAGGGCGCATCGGCCACGATCTTCTCCTCCGCTTCCCGATAGAGGGCAAACCGCTTCTCCAGGTCGGGTTCCGCACGGGCGGCCTCCAAGAGGCGGTCCACCTCGGGGTTGCTGTAGCCAGTCTCGTTCTGAGGGCTCTGGCTGTGGAAGAGGAGGTCCAGGAAGTTCTCTGGGTCTGGGTAGTCGGCGATCCAGCCCAAAAGGACCATCTGCAAGCGCCCCGAACTCCACTCCGCGCCCACGCTTCCGACCGGCACCTCCACCTGGACGTCCACTCCGAGGGCCTCGCCCCACATCTCCGCCAGGACCCGCCCCATCTGCCCCGAGCCGCCGGCCGTCAGGGTGATGGGCGGCAGCCCCTCGGGCCCCCCGTACGGGGATTCGGCGAGGAGCGCCTTGGCCCCCTCGGGGTCGTAGGGGATGCCCTCCAGGTCCGGGTTGTAGCCGGGCATGCCTGGCGGGAGGATGCCTCGGGCGATCTCCGCTTGCCCTTTTAAGACCACCCGCACAATCCCCTCGCGGTTCAACGCCATGGCAAACGCCCGCCGCACTCGGACGTCGTCAAAGGGCGGCTTCCGCACGTTCAGCCCCACGTAGAACGTATCCAGAAGCGGCACCGTCTGCAGTTCCCCGTGCAGCGGGTTCGTCGGGTCCAGGACGCGCTCCAACTGGTCGCCATCCACGGGCGCGGCGTCCAGTTCGCCGTTCTCGTACATGGTCACGGGCACCCCCGGCAGAGCGGTGTAGAAGACCACCTGCCTCATCTCCGGCCGAGGGCCTGGATAGTACGGG
>DAOTYM010000097.1:0-5042 GCA_034434775.1 Anaerolineae bacterium
GGCCGCGGCTTCCAGGTCGCCCAAGGCGCGGAGAAGGCGCGCCCTCTCGCGGTACACCTCCGGGTCCTCCCGCGTCCGCGCCAGGGCCTGCTCCAGTTCCGCCAGGGCCTCATCTGGTCGGCCAGCCTCCCGCAGGAGGCGCGCCTTCTGCACCCTGAGGCGCGGGTTCGCGGGGTCCCTTTCCACAGCGCGGCCCAGGAGGTCCAGGGCCCCGTCCCGGTCGCCCTCACGCCAGGCCACCTCCCCCAGGATGCCCAGGAGTTCGGGGTCGTCCCCCCCTGTGGCGAGGGCCCGGCGTGCCTCTTCCGCCGCCTCGTGCAGGCGGCCCAGCCGGAAGGCGAGGCGCGCCACGGCCCGGGCGTGGGTGCGGTCCCCTGGGTCCAGGCGCAGCGCGCAGCGGAAGCAACCGAGGGCCTGCTCCCAGGCCCCCAAGGCCTCGTGAGCCTGGCCCAGCAGGGCGTAGACTTCAGCCTCAGCAGCGTGGCTCCGGAGGGCGGTGCTCAGGTGCTCCGCTGCTTCTCCGTAACGGCCCAGGCGGAGAGCCACGCGCCCCAGGGCCATCTGGACCTCCGGCGCGTGGGGGGCCTGCTCCAGGGCCTCCCGGAGGCACGCCTCCGCCTCTCCCAGGGAGCCCGATGCCTCCAGGGACCGGGCGAGCCCCACCCGTGCGGGGAGGGCGGCGGGGTCCAGGGCCAGGGCCTGGCGGAAGGCTGCCTCGGCTTCCTGAGGCTTGCCCGCGGCCAGCGCCGCCCGGCCCCTTGCCAGGTGAGTTTCGGCGCTCTCTGGGGCGAGCCGGGCCGCCTCCTGCAGGTGGGTGAGGGCGCCTTCCAAGTCACCCGCTTCCTCCAGCACCTGGCCCAGGCGGAAATGCGCCTCTGCCGAGCGGGGATCCAGTTCCACCGCGGCCTGGAGGCTCAGGCGGGCGGCCTCCCCATCGCCCAGGGCCACCTGCACCCGGCCCAGGGCCACGTGGTAGGCGGCGACGGCGGCATCCCTCTCCACCGCCTCCTGGTAGGCGGCGGCTGCGCTCCGCACCTGGCCCAGGGCCTCCAGAGCGGCGCCCAGGGCCGCGTACCACGCCGCGTCCGGCTCCTGCGCCAAGCGGAGCGCTTCGGCCAGGGCCTCCGCGGCCTTCCGAGGCTCTCCGGCGCGCTGGTAGGCGCGGCCCAGCCGGAAGAGGAGCGCCGCGTCCTTGGTCCCCCCTTCCAACGCCAGGCGGTAGGCCTCAGCAGCCTCCTCTGGGCGGCCGGCGGCCTCGTATGCCTGTCCCAGGCGCAGCCTCCACTCCGCCTGGTCCGGCTCCAGGGCCAGGGCCTGCTTGAGGCTCTCTATCGCCTCGTCCCAGCGGCCCCCGAGCGCCCAAGCCTGGGCGAGCAGGGCGTGGGAACGGGCCTCCCCCGGGGCCTCGGCAGTGGCCTTGCGGAGCACATCCAGCGCCATCTCGGGCCAGCGGAGGCCGCAGTAGGCGCGCCCCAGTTCCCTCAGGCGGTCCAGATGCCAGGGGGGCGGCACCTGCGCCTCCCGCAGGAGCGCCTCGGCTTCCGCGTGCTCGCCCATGTCGTTGAGGAGGGAAGCCGCCAGGCAGAGGCTGTCGGCGCGGTCCTGATCCCAGCCCAGGGCCTCCCGGAACGCGGCCAGGGCATCGTCCGACCGGTGGAGGTCCCGGAGCACGAGCCCCTCCCGATGGCGAGCCGCGGCGAGAAGCCTCCGCGCCCCAGCACCAGCCCTCTGGAACTCCCGCCTGGCCTCCTCCAAGCGCCCCAGGGCGTGGAGGAGGATGCCCCGGTCCAAGGCGCGGGCCACGCGCTCGGGCGCTGCCTCGGCCCCTTCTGAGGGGATGTCCGCCAGGCACAGGGGCGCGGGATCGCGGGTGGGGGATGCATCCAGATGGCGCAGGGCATCCTCCAGGAAGCGCTCTGCAAGCCTCGGCAGGCCCCAGGAGGCAAGCCGCTGCGCCAGGCGGTAGGACGTGGATGCAGGCACGGAATCCCCCAGGAGGCCCAGGGGCACGTAGGCCCCGTCCCTATCGTCCTGGAGGCCCCGCAGGCACTCCGCCACGAGGTCCACTCCGGCGTCGGAGGCGTCCCGGTGCAGGAGCAGCCGCAGGAGGTGCCCCACGTCGGGCCATTCTGCGGCCAGGAGGCGCATGGCCCCCGTCCAGGCCTGGGGCCACCCCGGCTGGCTCAGGAGCGCGTCCACGGGGTCCTCCCTCTGCGCCGCCAGGTCCTGCAGGGCGCGCGCGGCGAAGAAGTCCGCCACCACCTCGTGCACGAAGCGCACGCCGGACCGGTCCTGGGTGAAGGAGAGGATGCCGGCATCCAGCACGGCCGGGAGGGTTTGGGAAGCGCCCTCGCCATCCTGGGCGGCCACCAGGTCTGTGAGTTCCCCGCGGGAGAGGGACGGCCGTCCGCTGCGGCGGAGGCTCCAGGCTGCCTGCGCCAGCCAGGCCGGCGGGGCGAGGCTCTCCCCTGCGGCCCCGGGGAGGCCCGCGCCCTCCACAGCAGGACCTTCTCCCAGCCGCCCCATGAGCCGCGCCAGGGCCCGCTCCACCAGGGACCTGGTCAGAGCGGCGAGGGAAGCCTTGCCATCCTTGGCGCAGGCCTCCACCGCCGCCCACAGGAAGAGGGGCGAGTGGACCAGGTCCCAGAGCGCGCTCTGGGCCTGCAGGTGCGCCAGGAGCCAGGAGGCGCGCTCCCGCGGCAGGCTGCGCTCCACGTAGTCCTGGATGTCGGCGTCCGTCCACCGGGCGAGGGTCGCCCGGGTGTGGCCCTTCAGGTGGGACTGGTAGGCGTCCGCGCTCCCTTCCCGGCAGGCCACCACGCTGGCCACGGCCCTGCCTTCGGGCTGGGCGAGGCCTGCGGCCATCTCGCCCAGGGCGTGGGTGTCGCCGACGAGGTCCAGGTTGTCCAGGAACAGGAACGCTGGAGAGGTCCGCAGGAACTGGCGGACCTCCTCAGGCCCCACCTGGAGGTTGCAGGCCGCGAGGGCCCTCGTGGCCAGGCCGGCGAGCCCTTCCCCCCTGCGCAGGTACCGCAGGTCCAGCAGGAAGGGGACGGGCGCATGCCCGCCCTGCTGCAGCCACACCTCGGCCATGCGGCCGGCGAGCCAACGGAGGAGTTCCGTCTTGCCCTGGCCCGGCCCGGCGGTGACCAGGACCTGCTGGCTCCGGGAGAGGAGCGCTCCCGCGCGGCAGGGGACCGGTTCCCCGGCCCCTTCGGGCCAGAGGAGCAGGGTTGGCTCTACGAAGGCGCGGTTGGCCTCGGCCATGCTGCGCAGGTGCAGGAGGTAGCGCTGGAGGATCTGGGTGCTGAGGGTCATGGGAGGGCCTCCCTAGATGGTGGAAAGCATCCAGAAGGCAGCCAGACAGACCAGGAGGCCGCTGATGCAGAGGAAGACGCCCACGCCTATGGCCGTCCGCACCAACTGGCTGATGGCCTCAATGAGCCGGGCTGCCGAGTCAATGATGGGAGCCACGCCCGGTTCCCCCAGGGCGCGGGCGCCCAGGCGGGTGGCCTGGGCCGAGAGGCCCTTCAGCGCAGCCTGGTATTCCCGGCTCAGGATGGTCCACAGGCCCGCCGCACACGAGACGATGCCCAGGAGGAACATCGTCGCGGCCATCCCCAGTTTCAACGTCTCCACCGTCATCGTCCACCTCCTCCCCCGCCTAGAGCGCGGCTTGCGCCAGGGTTTCCATCTGAACCTGGTGCTCCGCCGGTGGGTCCCAGGGGATATCCACCTTGTACAGTTGGAAGGGCGAGGCAAAGCCCTTGATCTGCTGGGGCCGGGCTTTGCGCACCGGGAGGTCTGCACCGCGGAGGCCCCGGTAGGTGGTCTCGTCCAGGAGGATGGCCCCCTCCCCCTTGCTGAGGGCCGAGAGCCTGGCGGCCACGATGACCGGCGCGCCCGCCAGGACGTGGCGGAAGGCCCCTCCGTCGCTGGCCACCATGCCGGTGGCGATCCCCACGCCCAGGCCGGGTTCCACGGAGGCCCGCTCGCGCCAGCGCGCTCGGAAGGCGGCGAAGGCCTCGCACATGCGGAGCGCGGCCGCCACTGCCTCCGAGGGCTCCTCAAAGAGGGCCAGGACCTGGTCGCCGCTATACTGCTTGGTGCACCCGGCACGTCCCACGGCCTGGATCATCTCCAGGTAGAACTCCTTGAGGAACTCCAGCATGGCGAGGGGCCCCAGCGCCCTCGTCAGGGGGGTGGAGTGTTCAATATCCGCCACCACCACGGAGAGGACCCGCACCCCGTCAAAGACGATCTCGCGGTTGAGGGGCGAGGGCTGCGCCTGGGGCTGCAGGCGGAACCAGGGGGCGCCGGCCTTCCCCTGGCCCGCGGGCTCCTGGGTCCAGGGGGCGGCCTCTCCCCCCTGGAGTTGGGCCAGGACCAAGTCGTAGTCCCCCTCCAGGTCTTTGCGGTGGCCGTTGCCAGACCGCCTAGCCCGCTCCACCACGAAGGCCTGTCCGTCCGCCAGGAGCCGCCGCTGGAGGAACAGGGCAAGCGTCTCCGCATCCTCAATGACCAACACCCGCCTGGCTGCGTTCTTGTGACCTTCCATCGCGGCTTTCCGTCCCCCTTGGTGCACCACGTTTGGAACCTTTCCCGATGCGCCCTGCAGTGTTGCAAGAAGCATGCCCACCAGCCCAAGGGAACGCGGGCGGTGCGCCTTTCTGCAGGGCTTCCATGGTTCCCCTGCTTGCAAGAAGCGTGCCCATGCCCCCGGCCGCCGACCTCACCCCATCCCCCAATCCCCCCTTCCCCCGCAGGCGGAGAGGGGAAGGGGGCCAGAGGGTAGGAGTGAGGTCTGCCCGCGGGGAGGGAGGTATCGCCATAGGCGGCGGGGACGAGGAACCTGTAGGGGCAATTCATGAATGGCCCCCCACCATTTTGGCCACCGATTCAAATCGGGGCTCAAGCCCGGCGTCGGCCTGCGCCGACGCGGCCGTGCAGGGGGGATGACCTGGAGGAGCAAGGCATGCCTTGCCCTGCAGACCTCACCCACCCCTGGCCTTCGGCCTCCCCCTACCTCTCCGTAGGCAGAG
>DAOTYM010000098.1:0-6236 GCA_034434775.1 Anaerolineae bacterium
CAAGAGCAGCATCGCCACGATCCCCACCAAGGGGAACCTCCGGCCTCTCCGCCCCCGAGGGTCTGGAACCAGGGCCATGATCCGTCCCAGAAGGCTGTGGGGATGGACCCCCTCGCTCATGCCACACCTCCTCGCCCCAGATTCGCCACGGTTATACCCCTTCGTCAGAACTTTGAAAAGCCCTGGGCTTCCCCAAGGCCATCACCTCTTCCGCCCAGGCCTGGATCTCCTGGGCCAAGACCACCACATCCACGCCCTGGAGCACCCGCCGGATGGTCTCCAGACTGGGCACCTTTCCCCGACGGCATCCCAGCCGCTGGCGGGTGGTCCAGTCCAGCCCCTGGAGCCAGCTGGCGATCTGACGCAGGCTGTTTTGTCCCGCCACCAGGGCCAGAACCACCCCCTGTCAGGATGGCGGGCAGGGGGTGGCGCCGCCCTCGAGCCTCCCGAGGGTCTGGAATGGCCTGGAACACCTCGTACAACGAGCGCACCATCCTCATCTGGCATCTCCCTCACCTCCTCTCCGCGTTCTACAGAGAGGGCATCTCGCCCATGCCAAATCTGCGCCAGAAAACCGTCAGAGTTCTATAAGAATGAGTCAACCCTGCAATAGTACCATTGGCCCCTTGACTCTCCCCCCGCCACCTGGTACACTGCAGATGTGGCCACCCGGAACCACCCCAAGGTCCGGAGGAAGGAGCGCGCGATGAAGAAGCCGTTTTGGATCCCCGCCATGGTCATGGTGCTTTTGGCCCTGGCCCTCTCCGGCTGCACCATCGTGGATGGCTCGGTGGTGCACCCCGCCTTGGTCACTGTGGGGCAGGAGATCACCATCACCCTCACTGCCAACGCCAGCCAGGACCACGATACAGGCCGTGCCCTGGGGGGCGTCTCCCTGCCGGTCGGCTGGGAGGTCCTCTCCTGCACGTCCACCGGGGCCAACACCTACACCTTCTCCTTGGACGCAGCCAGGACCGCCCTCTTTGAGCAGCACTACCCGCGGCCAGGGTACCGCTGGCACGTGGGCGTGGCCGACAGCACCACCGTCCACAAGGGGGATAGCACCGTCACCCTGCGCCTCCGCGTGGGCGACCAGGTGGGCGTCTACCGCCTGGATTACTGGAGCGGCCACGAGCACTTCACCAAGTTCCCCAACGACTGGGAGTACGCTCAGCCCATCACCGTGACCGCGCCCCTCGGCCTTTTCCTGGAGAGCCTGGCCCCCCAGCGCACCGCCCTGCCCGGCCAGGTGGTCACCCACACCGTGACCCTCTACAACCTGGGCACGTCCGGGCCGGAATCTGTGGACCTGGCTGCCGCCTCCAGCGCGGGCTGGCCCCTGGAGGTGGCCCCAGCCCACGTGGACCTCCTGCCCTCGCTGGGGGCCATCCCCGTCGTCGTCACGGAGACGGTGCCCTCCGGTGCCCTGCCCGGAAGCGCGGAGACCCTCACCGTCACCGCCACGTCCTCGGCTCACCCCGGCGTGGAGGCCACGGTGGCCATCCAGACCCGCGTCCTCACCCACCCCTGGCTCCAGACCTACTTCGGGATGCCCTCGGCCCAGGCCGGCTTGGCCGACTTCCTAAGCCTCTTCAACGGCACGCACGCCGTGGGCCCGGCCTATCCCTACCGCGTCACCGACCTCGCGGCCGCGGCCAACCCGGTGGACCGCCTGGCCTTCGCCTGGGAAGCCAAACTGGCGACCACCGCGGCGGGTCTGGACGAGGAGATGCAGGAGCAGGAGAACATCGGCTTCACCCTCGTGTATTCCAACGGCGTGCCCGTGGCCACGCCGACCTGGCTCACGAGCCCTGGCAACCCGCGTCCCCGCAACCTGGACCCCTCCCTGGCCGTGGAGCCAGGGCAGGGCCGCGTGGCGGTCGCCTGGCAAGGGCTTGCGCCGGGCGGCATCAACGAGGTCTACTACACGGTGCGCGATGCCCAGGGGAACGTGGTGAGGCCGCCCAGCACCGTCACCGGTGCGGATGATGACTTCATGCCCGCCGTGGAGGCCTTCTCCGGCGGCCGGTTCCTGCTGGCCTGGCAGCGCCTGTCCTCCACCACCTTCCTCTACGACATCCTGTTCCAGGTGCTGGACCCCCTGGGAGCGCCCGTGACCGCGGCGCGGAACCTCTCGGGGAACACCTCGCCCCTGTACACGCCGCAGGAGCCCCGCTTGGTGCGCCTGCCGAGGGACCGCATGCTGGTCCTCTATGAGCGCGTCACGGCCCTCAGCGGCGGGACGAACCACCTCTACCTCGCCGTGGTGGATGCCGCGGGGAACATCCTCTACGGGCCGGCCAACCTGACCCCCGGGCGCACGGCCAAGCAGTTCGGGGCCACGGGGGTGGCCGTGGGGGAGAACGCCCTGGTCGCCTGGCTGGAGCAGATCGGGAAGTTCGCCGAGACGGAGCCCAACAACCGCGTCCTGTACACCGTGGTCCGCGGAGCGGACTACGGCTTCGCCACGCCCACCCCCCTGGACAACCCCCATTCCGGCCTGGCCCAGAACCTCTCGGCCACCACCGACGGTGCTGGCCACGTGGTGCTGACGTGGCAGGGCGTCTGGGGCCCGGGGAACCTGCCCACCATCTACTACGCCCTGCTGGATGGCGAGGGCCACGTGCTGGACGGGCCGGCCGTCTACCGGCGGTTTGCGGAGCGGGGCCTGGGGATGCACGCGCGTGGCCGCTCCAGCGGCCCGCTGCTGGAGGCCCCCACCCCGGAGCCCACTCCGACGCCGACGCGCACGGTCACGCCCACGCCCAGCACCACCCCCACGGCGACGGCCACGCCCACGGCCAGCGCCACCCCCACGGCGACAGCCACGGCCACGCCCACGGCCACCAGCACCGCAGGCCCCACGCCGACGCCCACGGATACGCCCACCGCGACCCCCACGGCGACGCCGACGGCCACCGGGGAGCCCTCCCCAACGCCCACGACCACGCCGACCGTGGCCCCGCCGGCGGGGCGCGCCTGGCTGCCCCTGGTGCTGAAGTGGAGGTGAGGGCAGCGCTCTCTGTAGCAGGGAGTGGAGCCTGGCCCCCTCATAGGGAAGGGGCTATAGGCCAGGTTCGGGCCTCCCCCCTGACGCCTTCCCAACGCGGGGAAAGGCCCCCGGCCCCCTCGTAGGGAAGGGGCCGGGGGTTAGGTCGGGCTCTTCCTAGCGCAGGAACGGCACCGTGGGCGTGGCTTTCGGCCGAGGGGGCACCGGGGTGGGCGTAGGTGGCGCTGGCGTGGCCGTGGGCGTCGGCGTGGGCGGCTCGGGCGTGGGCGTCGGCGGCACTTCTGTCGGCGTGGGCGTCGGCGGGATGGGCGTGGGGGTCGGCGTTGGCGGTTCCTCTGTCGGCGTGGGCGGCACGGGTGTGGCCGTTGGCATCGGCTCCGTGCTCTTCATCTCTCCCAGCCAGATGCTGTCGGCCGAGTCCACCACCTTACCAGAGGCATCCCGGAGGCGCACGTAGACCGTCCGCTCCCCCTCGCCAGGCTCCAGGTCCCAGGCGACCTCCGGCTGGTAAGGCTGCCACGAGGCCTCGCGGAAGTCCGCCCAGTTGGAGATGAGCATCTCCTGAGCCCAGCCCGTGCCGTGGATGTAGAGGTCCACGCGGCGCGAAGGCGTGGAGGCCCGTTCGTCGTTGATGATGACCGGGTAGACCTTGCGCCGGCAGGAGAAGACCTGCACCCAGTAGTGGTAGAAGGGGCCATAGGCATCGCCCGCGTCGTAGACGTAGGCCACGCCGATCTCCCGCAAACTGGGGTGCAGGAGGTTCTCACGGTGGCCTGGGCTCGCCAGCCAGGCCGCCACCACCCCTTCCGGCGTGGAGAACCCCGCCGCCACGTTCTCCGAGGCGATCAGCCAGCCGGTGAAGCCGGCGTTCCGCAGCCGCTGGGCCAAGGTGGAACCATCGGACCCCACGTGGCCCACGAAGTCGTGCTCGGCCATGTCCTGGGCATGGGCCAGGGCCACGGCCTGGAGCGTCTCGTTGAGTTTCAGGGGTGGCAGGCCAGCCTCCCGCCGGGCCTGGTTGGTCAGTTCCAGCACCCTCTGGGCGAAGGCCGCGGGGTCGCCAGCGGCATCCCCCTCACCCTGGACCTGCGGACCCCAGGCCATGCCGCTCTGGCCTTCCGCGTTCTGGTAGCCGAGCACGGAGGGCACAGGGGGCTGCGCCGAGGCTGTTGCGCTTAAGGAACTGCAGAGGAGCGCGATGGCTGTCAGGGCGGCCAGGATCCGGACCCCAGACTGCAGGCTTCTGGTCTCCATCTTCGTCCCCCAGCACCTTAGGATGCGTCTACGCACCCTCAGTGTATGGGGGAATGGGCCCTCTCCCAATAGTACCAATGTCCCGGTTGGCCTTGCGGGGGGTGGTACTTTTGTCCTACGGGGCTTCTGGCACGGCAGGGGCGGGAATTGTAAGGGAACTGTAAGGTTGAGGCATTGCTTTTCGGCTCCGGCGGCTGTATTCTACTAAGGAGAAAGTTTTTCCCATTTGGCGCTATCATCGCGCCCGGCAGGCTCTGCCGGGCAGAAAGAAGGAGAGGTTCATGCACCAAGTCCGAGCAGCAAAGAGGGGAGCCTGGTGGGCCAGGGCCATGGTGGGGGCGTTGCTCCTGTTTCTAGTTTTTACCAGCCTCCTCTACGCCGACACCCCCCAGACAAAGATCACGGGCACCGGGCCGGGAGCCACCGTCAGCGGGTGGCTCAACGGCAACCCCTGGAGCCACTGGGGAGGCATCATCTACGCCAAACGCCTGGATACAGGGCAGACCCTGGAGGCCTACTGCACCAACATCTACGTGCAGACCCAGGTGGGAGTCATCTACACTCTCCAGGGGCGGCTCAGCAATCCCCAGGTTGTCTGGCTCCTCAACCTGGAGCACAATGGCAACAACACCGAGGCCGCAGCCATCCAGGCCGCCATCTGGCACTTCCTGGACGGCTTCCAACCTGATGGGGACACCCCTGTCGGCGCGCGGGCCTGGCAACTGATCAACCAGGCCGGCTCGGCGTCCGTGCCCAAGGTTCCCACCACCTTGACCCTCTCCAAGAGCGGCGATTGCGGCGACGTGACGGTCACCGCCACCGTGCTGGACCAGGACGGCGCCCCTGTGCCCAATGTGCAGGTCACCCTGGATGGCCAGGTCAAGACCACCAACGCCCAGGGCCAGGCGAGCATCGTCGTCCACATGAACGTGGGGGATGAGAAGACGGTCAACGCCCACCTGGACACCACCATCCCCGCCGGCTCTCGCTGGATCTCGTCGGGGAAGCAGGACCTGGTAGTGAAGGACCCCTTCAACGTCCACCTGAGCGAGGATATCAGCCTGGACTGCGGCAAGACGATCTATGCCAAAGTGGGGTCGTACTCCTGCGACGAGGATGAGTGGCACTTCGTCATCACCCAGATCGCGAACTCCTCTCTGGCCCCGGCCAGCATCACCGTGCGGTGGGCCAATGGCGCGGTGGAGGTCCTCCCCCTGAAGACGGTCTCTGGCGGGGTGGCGCACTACTATGGGTACAACCACCTGGACTCCCAAGTGGTGGAGGCGTGGACCGACATCTACGTAGAGTGGTCCGGGGAGTTCAACCTGAGCCACGGGCCTTGTGGGACGCCGACGCCCACAGCCACGGCCACGGCCACCAACACGCCGACGGCCACGGCCACGCCGACCCACACGCCCACCAACACGCCGACGAACACGCCCACAGCCACGGCCACGCCCACCCACACGCCGACCGACACGCCCACGGCCACGGCCACGGCTACTTCCACCAAGACCCCAACCCCGACGCCCACCCCCAATGGCTGCGTGGACGGATATAAGAAGGACGACACGACGGGACAGGGGCTCCAGGGGTGGACGATCCACCTGCGCCCCAAGGGCCAGAGCAGCCCCGTCTGGACCCAGGTCACCAACAGCACTGGGTACTTCAAGTTCTCCGGCCTGCCCACCGGGACGTACATCATCTGGGAGGAACTGAAGGACGGATGGGAGGCCGTGACGCCGGTGGAGCAGGAAATCCAGGTTGTGGCGGAGAACCAAGGCGCGCCGGCCGACTGGGTGGTGGAGGCCCGGGTCACAAGCGTGAGTGAGGGCGAGTTCGGCGAGGAGTGCACCTGCACCCGCGTCAATTTCCGCAACCGCCGCATTTCCACGGCTACGCCCACGGCCACCAACACATCCACTGCTACGGCCACGGCCACGCCCACCCACACGCCGACCGACACGCCCAC
>DAOTYM010000099.1:0-2522 GCA_034434775.1 Anaerolineae bacterium
CCGCAGCCCCAGGATGCTCAAGCGCGCTATCATCGCCGGCCTGCCTTCGGCCGGCGTGCACGTCCTGGACCTGAGGACCATGCCCATCCCCGTGGCCCGCTACTTCACCCGCATCAGCGGCGCGGCCGGGGGCGTCCACGTCCGCCTCTCCCCCTACGACCAGCGGGTGGTGGACATCCGCTTCATGGACAGCCAGGGCCTCAACCTGAGCAAGAGCGCCGAGCGGAACATTGAGCGGGTCTTCTTCCGCGAGGACTTCCGGCGCGTCTACCTGGACGAGATCGGGACCATTGAGTACGCCCCCCAGGTCGTGGAGCGGTACCGGGAAGGGTTCCTGAAGGCGGTGGACGGGGAGCGCATCCGCGCCCGCCAGTTCCGCCTGGTGGTGGACTACGCCCACGCGCCCAACTCCCTTGTCCTCCCGGACATCCTCAACGCGCTGGGGGTGCGCCAGGTGCCCCTCAACGCCCGCATTGACGAGAGCAAGATGTCCGTGCCCCAGGAGGAACTGGAGCAGGCGCTGCACCAACTGGCCGTCATCACCGGCGCGCTGGGGATGGACCTGGGCGTGCGCTTGGACGTGGGCGGCGAGAAGGCCTTCTGGGTGGATGACAAGGGCGTCTTGGTGGACCCGAAGGTCGCCTCCCTGGCGATGGTCTGGCTGGCCCTCCGGTGCAAGGGGGGCGGCGTGGTGGCTGTGCCGGTCACCGCGCCCAACGCCTTTGAGCAGGTCGCCGAGGCCCACGGCGGACGCATCCTGCGCACCAAGGCCGACCTGCACGCCCTGATGCAGGCCGCGACGCAGGAGGGGGTGATCCTCGCCACCGACGCCAACGGCCACTTCATCTTCCCGGACTTCCTGCCGGCGGCCGACGGCATGATGGCCATCGCCCGCCTGCTGGAGTACCTGGCCATCCAAGGGGAACCCCTTTCCTCTGTGGTTGCCCGCCTGCCGGCCTTCCACATGGCCGTCCGCACCGTCCCCTGTCCCTGGGAGGCCAAGGGCAAGGTGATGCGCCGCCTGAACGAACAGTTCAAGGACTACCGCTCCGATAGCCTGGATGGGGTGAAGGTCTTCCTCCAGGAGGACGAGTGGGTCCTGGTGCTGCCGGACCCCGATACCCCTCAGTTCTACCTGTACGTGGAGGCTCCCACCGACAGGCTGGCCCAGGACCTGGTCGACAAATACAGCCGCGTGGTCCAGAGCCTCCAGGAGTGAGGCGGATGCACCCGGTCCTCTTCCGCCTGGGGCGGACGCCCATCTACACCTACTCGGTCCTCCTGGACCTGGGCCTCCTGTGCGGCCTGGCCTGGGCCTGGTGGCACGGCTGCCGCCGGTTCGGCCGCGAGGCGGGCGGGTGGCTGGTGGATGCCTTCCTGGCCGCGGTGGTGGGCGGGCTCCTGGGCGGGCGCGCTGGCTATGTGGCCCTCCACTGGGACTATTACCGAGACCACGCCTCCGAGGCCCTGGCGGTCTGGCAGGGCGGGCTTTCCTTCCTGGGAGGAGCCTTGGGCGGGCTCCTGGCCCTGGCGGCTTTCTGGTTCCTCAGCCGGGGGCGCAGGCCGGGGCGCGCTGGCCTCTGGGACGTGCTGGACCTGGCCGCGCCGGCCGTGGCGCTGGGCGCGGCCTTCGGCTGGGCGGGATGTCTGGCCTCCGGGGCGGCTTACGGGGCCCCGGGGGAAGGCCCCCTTTCCCTCCCCCTGCCGGACCTGTACGGCCTCCGCGCTGTCCGCTGGGCCGTGCAGCCGCTGGGCATCGCCTGGAGCCTGGCCGTCTTCGGGGCGCTCCTCCTCGTGGAGCGGCGCGGCGCCCGCCCCGGGGTGGTGTTCGCCGCCTTTCTGGCCCTGTACCTGGGCGGCTGGGCGCTCCTGGAGCAGGTCCGCGGCGACGAGACCGCTTTCATCGGCACGAGGCGCGCCGGGGAAGTCCTGGCATCCCTGGGGGCCCTGGCCGGTGCGCTCCTCCTTGTGGCGCGGTGGCTCCAGGCCCGGGGAGGGCCCTCCTCGGGCCCTGCGGAGGGTGCCGGGACCCCATGAACGGCGACTCGCTCCCCATCCAGGAGGGCCTGGAGATCCCCCTCGCGGAACTGACCTTCCGCTTCAGCCGCAGCGGGGGCCCTGGTGGGCAGCACGTCAACCGCAGCGAAACCCGGGTGGAACTCCTGTTTGACGTGGCGCGCTCCCCCAGCCTCTCGGAGGCGCAGCGGGAGCAACTGTTGCGCAACCTCGCCCCCTACCTGGACCGCCGGGGCGTGCTGCACCTGGTGAGCGGGGCCTCCCGAAGCCAGCACGAGAACCGCCAGGAGGTGGTGCGGCGGTTTGTGCGCCTCCTGCAGCAAGGGCTGCGGCGGCGCAGGAGGCGCGTCCCCACCCGGCCCCGCCCCGCCTCGGTGGCCCGCAGGCTGGAGGCGAAGCGGCGCCGGAGCCTCCTGAAACGGGAACGAACCCGTCGCGAGTGGGAGTGAGATGCACCCTCACCCTTCTGCTTCGTCCTTCGCTGGCTGCCTCATTGGGCAGGCCCT
>DAOTYM010000100.1:0-4587 GCA_034434775.1 Anaerolineae bacterium
AAGACCGGAGCCCTTGTGCGGCTGGTGGCGGTGATCCGGGACATCAGCAGGCAGCGGGAACTGGACCGGCTGCGCTCCGACTTTGTGTCGGCCGTCTCCCACGAACTGCGCACGCCCCTGTCGCTCATCAAGGGGTACGCCGGCACCCTCCTGCGGGAGGACCTGACCTTGCCTCCCGAGACCCAACGGCGCTTCCTGGCCCAGATTGACGCCGCCGCCAACCGCCTGCAGCGCCTCATCAACGACCTTTTCACCGTCTCGCGCCTGGAGGCCGGGCGGCTGGAACTGCAGCCCCAGGTCACCGATGTGGCCGCGCTGGTGCGGAAGGTGGCGGAAGGGGTGCAGCAGGTGGCGGACCAGCGCATCCAGGTGCGGCTGCCCCTGATGCCCCTGCAGGCCCGCCTGGACCCGGACCGCATCGCCCAGGTGTTGGACAACCTCCTGGGCAACGCCATCAAGTTCTCCCCTCCGGAAGGGACCATCACCGTCTCCGCCGCCCTGGAAGGCGAGGGCGATTGGGTGCACCTCTGGGTGGAGGACGAAGGGCCGGGGATCCCCCCTCAGCACCTGGAGCGCATCTTTGAGAAGTTCTACCGGGTGGAACGGGGGATGGTCCGCAAGGCGTCGGGGGTGGGCCTGGGCCTCCACATCTGCAAGAGCATTGTGGAGGCCCACGGCGGGAAGATCTGGGCCGAGAACCGGCCGGAAGGCGGCAGCGCGTTCCACGTCCGGCTGCCCGTCGCCGGGCCGCCCAAGGAGCCGGCCGCCCCAGCGCAAGCGTAGGGGCGCACCGCCGTGCGCCCCACCGGGCTGTCAACGGATTTCGGGAACGGCATTGAACGGACACGCCGCCCCCACGCACACCCACGCGGGAGAGGGGTGCTACCCAGCGTGGGGCAGGCCTCGGGCCTGCCCCAGGCCCTGTCAGCGGATTTCGGGAGCGGATTGAACGGACATGCCGCCCCTACGCACACCAACGCGAGAACGGGTGCTGCCCCAGGGCACCCACAAGGGGTGCTCTACTTCCCCGAGGAGCGGCGGGCTTCCTCCAGGACGCCGAGGAGGACCTGCGCTGCCTGTTCCACCACCTGGGCGCACGGCTCGCGGTACCCTGACCGCGCCCCGACCCGGTCCCGCAGCGTCTGGCAGTGGGTGGTGCCCAGCGCCTCCCGGAAGCGCTCCCGGTACAGGGCGGACCACCGGTAAGCGGCCTCGTCGCTCTCCTCAAGGTTGGCCCGTCCGTACAGGGCGCTGAGGATGACGACGCCGCTGCTCAGGGCGCCGCACAGTTCCTCTTTGGTGTTGCCCACACCCCCGGCCAGCCCGGTCATCATGCGCACGTAGGTGGGGCAGAAGTCCTCCAGCACATGCCCGCCGACGGCGAGCATCACCGCCTCGGCTCAATGGTACCCCTGGCGCAGGAGGTCCCCCGCGCGGCGGGCCAGGTCTTCGTCCGATGTCGCCATGTCGTTCCTCCTGAAGAAGGCTGGGAGCCAGGGCGAAGTGTAGCACGGAACGGCATCGTCTACAACCCCGGGCCCCTGCGTTTGACAGCCCGCCCAGGAGGGCGTTATCATGCCGCCGCAGTGCCCGTACTGCTTCCCTCTGGGACATCGCGGACGAGGAGGCTGGTCATGGCCAAAGGGATCATGGAGGCCTTCCAGGCCGAACGGGAGCGGCTGAACAACCTGGTCATGCGTTACGCCGGGCGGGACATCAAGCGGTTCTACAACCTGGACACCCAGGTCTACCGCGAGGGCGCGCTGCCGCGCAAGACCAAGGAACTGCTGGGCCTGGTCGCGTCCCTCGTGCTCCGCTGCGACGATTGCGTCAAGTACCACATCGGCCGCTGCCACGAGGAGGGGGTCACCGATGAGGAACTGGAGGAGGCGTTGGCCATCGCCCTCGTCGTGGGGGGCTCCATCACCATCCCCCACCTCCGGCGGGCCTTTGAGGCCTGGGACGACCTCTCCTGACCTCGCCTGGCCTGATCCCCACCTGGGGGCGAGGGGCGTGGAGAGGCCCCCTCAGTCGTCGTAGACCCGCCAGTAGGGCTTCTCGGGCTCCCAGCGGCGGACGAACTCCTCCCCCGGGCGCACCAACAGGGCCTCGGCTTCGGCAGTGACGGTGCCGTCGGCCAAGCGCAGTTCGGCAGCGACCTTGGCCCGCAGGGGCGTCTGGCGGACCACCCACCCTACGGCCGTGAGGGGCTGGCCGGTGGGGGTGGGGCGCCGGTAGCGCACCTCCAGGGTGAGGGTCACCATCAGGTTCTCGTCGTCCCCCTCAAGGAGCAGGGCTCGGCCAGCCGTTTCGTCCAGGATCGCAGCGACGATCCCCCCGTGGACGATGCCCGGGTAGCCGTTGAAGGGCTCTGGCACTGTGATGGTCGCCCGGACCTGGCCGGCCTCCCGGTCGTTGTACCAGGAGATCTTGAGGCCGATGGGGTTCTGGCGGCCACAGAGGAAACAGGTGCGGGAACTGGGCTGCTTCTCCATAGGCAGGCTCCTCGGGGTGGTCCGTTCAGCCAGGCAGGCTCGCCACCTGGCGGCGGTGGCCTCACGCGGTCTCGGGGCCGGAGTATACCCGGTCCTGGGGGATTTGCAAACCCGGGGCCGCCTCTACCCCCGGCGCGCGGCCAGGACGTGGTAGGGGCAGGCACGGGGTCTGCCCAGGGCCGCCTTCACGCTTCGGGGAGGAGGGTGTTCAACCGCTCCCGCAGGTCGGCGTAAGGCTCGGAGCGGAGGGGTGGGCATTCGTCCAGAGCGCGCTCCCCCCAAAGGAGCCGGAAGGCGAAGGCCATGCACGTCGGCTCGCCGCAGGCCCCGCAGTTCAGGCGCGGCAGCAGGGGGTAGACATCCAAAGGGCCGAGCACTTTGCGCCGCTCGTAGGAGGGCGTGATCTCGCTGCGCCTGCGCCAGGTCTCGTTGACGAGGTCCTGGAACCAGCGCAACTGGGCCACAGCATCTGGCTCGCCATCCACCTTGGCCATGATGGCCACGCGGGGGTAGAAGGTGAGAATGCGCTCCCCACGCCGCACCGTGAGAGAGTTGGCCCCGGGGTTGTAGATCAGGTTGGGCACAGTGGCGTTCAGGTAGGGGAAGGCCGGGGACACGTCGTCCCACAGTTCGGCGATGATCCGGTTCTTCGTTGGGTCGGCCAGGCAATCCATCACCCGGGTGATGGTGAACCCCCGCAGGAGGATGCCCTCTGACATGGCCCTCACCCGGCCCCGTGACCTGCGCTGTCCCCCCGGACGACGTGGATGGGCTCCACCTCCATTGTCCCCTCCACCTGCACGCCTTCCAAGAGGGTGTTGGTCACTGTACCCCACTCCACGGCCAGTTGGTGGAGTTTTTCCAACTTCTCTGGAGGCTCCGGGCTCTCCAGGATCAAGCGGTAGCGGACCTGGACGATGCCCGGCGGGTCATCCTGCCTCAGCCCCTCCACCTCCACCCGTACGCCCTCCACTCGGAGGCGCATCTTGGCTGCCAGGCTGGTGAGGTTGGTGATGAGGCATGCGCCGAGGGAGGCCAGGAGGGTCTCGGCGGCGTTGAAGCCGGCCGAGGGGTCGCCTCGCCGCACGCCCAGGGGCAGGGTGAAGCCATGGGAATGCGCCAGCGCGTGGGCCTCGTCCTGGCGCTCTACCGTCACGCGGTATTCGCGGAAGGTCTTTTGGTTACCGTTGGCCACCAGTAGTGATCCCTTTCTCTGCCTAAATCATCGGTTGCATGTCCCCCGCTTGCAGCAGGAGAGCGAAGCCCCCACCTCCAGCGCATGCTGGTTCCCGCCACTGCTGGGCAAGATGGCTATCATAGCCCTTGGGCTCTCAGGGGACTCTTTACACCGCCCCTTCGACGAACTCAATGCTGGCATTCGCCGGCAGGAAGATGCCGGCGGCAACTTCCAAGGCCTTCAGCATGGCGGCAGGGACAACGCAACTGTTACGGCACACGTGCTTTGTCGCCAGGGTATAGACCCGCGCCTCAATCAGTGGGCAGGACATCTCATGCGCCACATCCACTTCGCCTAGCTCGTCGGCCAAGGCCTGGATGCGCTCACAAGTAGTGGTGATGGCAAAGGCGACCTTGGTCGGCCCTCTCTTCCGGACCTCAATGCTCGTCTCCTGGCCACACTCCCCCGCCTTTACCCAGCACAGCATCTATCGCCCCCTTTCGGCGCGCCGATTGCTTTGTCCGTTGCGTTCACGCGCCGCAAGAGACCAATGCAGGCGCTTTGTGCTGATGCTCACGCCACCCTCGGATACGGTTGCAAAGTCCTTTCTTCTCTTTGTTGTCGCCCTCTCCATCGCCTTACAAAAAGCGACTCAGAGCATCTTCACCTTTCATCCCCTCCACGACCCCCAGTTGCCTGGCCTGGGCCGTGCAGGACTCGATGGGCGCACTCAGCGCTTCTGCGAACGAGGTAATGCCCTGCACCCTGGCAGCCGCAACCCCTCTCTGCTCCAGGGCAGCGATGTCAAAGTTCCGGCACACGATCATCCCTTTCTCCCCGATCAGGACGATAATCATCGCTTTCTCAGGATGCTGAGGGTTCCCAATGCGCACGCCCAAGGCCGTGCCGGCAGAG
>DAOTYM010000101.1:0-17841 GCA_034434775.1 Anaerolineae bacterium
CACTCCGGACACACGGTGGGTGCTGGAGTCGGGCACGGCGTGGCCTGCGCCCCTCCACAGCCAGCCAGGGCCAGCGCTGCCAGGACCAGCACTCCAACACCCAGTACAGGCAGCCATTTCTTCATACGTTCTCCTCCCGAACTTTGCCAAGTTCTTTGTCAGTGTAGGGATTTCGGTGCACTGCTCCTGCTCCTTTGCTTTCGTTTCTTTCTGTGCAGCGAATCACCTCCTTTCCCGTCCCACCTCAGGCGCAGCCTTGGCTCACTGGGTGCGCTCCCTGGCGCGCGCACGTCGCTCCTCTAACTCGCGGTCCAGTTCCCGCTTGATGTAGTAGAGCGCGAGGACCGTCAGGCCGATGACCACCAGGGAGATGACCATGGCGATGCGCCGGATCCGCACGTCCTGCAGGGCGGCCTGCGCCCCTTCCAGGGCCGTGCGGCTCCCCTCCACCGCCTCCTGCACCTTGGCGCGGACCGCCTCCACGTCCACGTTGTGCTGGAGTGCCCGCACTTGGATCAGGGCGCTCCGAGCCCGTTGCAGTTGCTCTTCCTGTGCGGCCATGATCAGCCGCTGCCCCTTGGCCAGGGCGATGGTCGCCTCGGCCTGGGCGTAGGCTTGGTCGGCCTCCTGGAGCAGTTGGTAGATGGAAGCCACCTGGTCCGCCACGGGGCCGCTCCCGTGACACTGGCCGCAGTGGCCTGGTTCAGAACCCATGTAGAGGTCCCGGGTAGGGGGCTGTACGTCGTGGTGGCCGTGGCAGGTCACACAGCGGGGCGCATCCTCCCGCCCGGCCACCATGGCCACCCGGTGCGCCCCTTCCAGGTAGCGTTGCTCCGTAAGGGCGTGGCACTGGCCACACACGTTGGCCACTTCCGTCACGCCGGGGGGCGCGGCGCCGTGGGTTCCGTGGCAGGTGGAGCAGGTGGGCGCCCGCAGGTCTTGCTCCTCCAGGACCTTGCGCCCGTGCACGCTCTTCGCGTACTTCGCCTCCACATCCGTCGGCAGGCCGTAGCGGGCCATCTTCTCTGAATCTGCGTGGCAACGGGCGCACATGGCCGGTTCGTTGGTGGGGTAGACATCCGAGGCCGGGTCGTCCGCCTTCAGGGTCCGGTGGCCCCCGTGGCAGTCAAAGCAGGTAGCCACGTCCCGGCTGCCTTCCAGGAGGGCCTGGCCGTGCACGCTCTCCCAGTACTGGCTGAACTGGTCGGTGGGCAAGCCGAACTGACGCATGAGGTCCACCCGGGCGTGGCACGAGCCGCACAGGCCGGGGATCTTCTCCTTGGGGAGCGGCCCCAGGTACCCTGCCTGCGGAGACATGGCCTTTTCCTTGTCCTTCTGGGTGGGGTCGCCCCCGTGGCAACTGACGCACCCCACGCCGCGGGCAGCGTGGGCACTGGCAGACCAGTCGTCCACGATGCGGGCGAACGCGCCCCCCAGGCCCTTGTGACAGGAGACGCAGGTGTTCTCGCCGAACATCACCGGCTCCCGGATGGGTGTGGGCACCGGAGCCAGGTTGGGCGGCAAGGGGGTGGGGGCCGGGATAGCGCCGGCCTCTGGGGTGGGCGTGGGTTCCGCCCGAGGCGCGGCGTGGCAGACGGTGCAACTTTCCACCGGCCGGCCAGCGTGGTCGGCCGGATACGGCTTGAACCCTTCGGGTCCGTGGCACTTCAGGCAGTCCTCGCGGCCCTCCGTGGGGTGGGGGATGGGAGGCGCCTCGTCTCCTGAGGGCGCCGCCCATGCCAGGGCTGCCCCTGTTCCGAGCGCCAACAAGAGCAGGGCGAGCACTGCGTACCACCGAGCGTGTTTGGCCATCTTCGTCCCCTCTACGAGAACCAGCCCCAGACGGAAAGGGCCAACATCAAGGCCCCCACCGCGACCAGGAGTGCCATGGCCACTGGCCGCCGGCGCGGGTGGCGCTCCGGGTTGCGGTCCCAGAAAGGCAGGAACACCAGGAGGAGGAGCGCCACGGCGGGGATGAAGATACCCGTCAACTCGGCCGCCAGCCCCGGGCCCAGGAGCAGGGGTGGGACCTTGATGAACTGGTAGATCCACAGGAAGTACCACTCCGGCTTGATGTGCAGGGGCGTCTTGAATGGGTCGGCTGGCTCTTCCAGCCCGGCCGGGAACAGGGAGGCCAGCACGATCAGGAGCCCCAGGACCAGGTAGGCGACGATGACCTCCAAGATGATGTAGTTGGGGAAGAACGGGATGGTGTCCTCTTCGGGGTACTCGGCGTGGCGGAAGCGTTTCCGGCCCCCTTCCTCGTCGGGCTGCATCTCCCCCTCCTCCGGAGCCACCTGCGTCCCTCGCCTCACAGCGGGCCTGAGATCCCCTGCCGACGCACGATGATGAAGTGCAGGACCAGGAAGATGAGCATGAGGGAGGGCAGGACCAGCACGTGCCCACCGTAGAACCGCACCAGGGTCAGCCCCGTGACATCCTGGCCCCCGCGCAGGAGCGCCAGGAGCGTCTTGCCCACCCAGGGCACGGTCCCCAGGATCTCGCTCCCCACCGTGGACCCCCAGAAGGCACGCTGGTCCCAGGGCAGGAGGTACCCAGTGAAGCCAAACCCCAGGGTGAGGATGCCCAGCATCATGCCCACCACCCAGTTCAGTTCACGGGGGTTCTTGTACGAACCGGTCACGTAGACGCGGACCATGTGGCCGATGCACGTCGCCACCATAAGGGATGCTGACCAGGAATGGATGCTCCGCACCAGCCACCCGAAGCGCACGTTGTTCATGATGAAAAGGATGCTCTCGTAGGCGTGTTCGGGCGTGGGCCGGTAATACAGGGAAAGCAAGATGCCCGTGATCCCCTGCACCACGAACAGGAAGAAAGTGATGCCACCCAGGCAGAAGTACCAGCGGATGGCGTGTTTGGGCACCGGCTTGCGCAGGAACTTCTCCAGGGGCTCGCTGAGGTCAAAGCGCTCGTCCAGCCAGTCCATGAGCCGGCGGCCCCATCCGCGGGAGGCAGCGGTGCTCATGTGCTCCCTCCTTCCACGTAGATGCGTCCCCCTTGCACCTCCACCCGCAGCGTGGACAGGGGAGAGGGCGGAGGCCCAGAAATGACCGCCCCGTTGGTGTTGAAGAAGGCTGCATGGCACGGGCAGGCGATCACCTTACGGCCTTCATCCCAGTACACAATGCATCCCAGGTGCGTGCAGACAGCGGAGAGGGCCCTGAATCCCTCAGGGGTGTGGATGACGAGGACCGGCTTGTTGGCCACGGAGAAGACCTGCCCTTTCCCCACCGGGAGGTCCGCCTCATCGGCCACGGCCACCCGTCCCCCGGCCTGGCCTGCTTGCGTCTTGGGCGGCCAGAGGTAACCGATGACCGGAACGGCCACCCCTACCACGGTGGCCACGGCCGAGAACGCCACCATCAGGTATTTCAGGAACCCCCTTCGGGTGACGCCCCCTTGCCCTTGGTTCTCCCTCATGCGTCCCACCTGCCTCGTGCCCTCCATGCTGCCCTTGCTGCCCGACCTTGGACATCGCCTCACTGCAGCCAGCGGCGGCGCCACAGGAAGGCCACGCTCCCCGGCACGAGGGCCAGCATCCCCGTGACCACCCAACTGGCGAGAGGAGAGACTTCGCGGCTGGCCCCGGACCCCTGCCCGGGAACCACCGCCTCCGGTGCCGCCTGGATCAGGCGGAGGGAGGACTCCAGGACACCCTTGGTATAGGCATAGTTGTGCAAGCCCAGGCTGCCATCGGCCTGCACAAAGGCCAGGTTGGCCAGGGCCACTTTGTATGCCTCGGAGTCCTTGTCAGCCACGGCATCCAGCGCGGCTTGCAGGTCCTCCAGCAGGGCCCCAATCTCCTCTTGGCGCTGGCCTGCGAGGGCCTCCAGGGCTTCCTCGCCCATGCCCTCGTGGCAGCCGGGTTGGGCGCAGGAACTGGAATCGCCTGTCGCTCCTCCGCCCTCGGCTGTGGCCGCTCCATCCGGTTCGTGACAGGGAAGGCAGGGCGGTTCTCCTCCTGCGGGGAGGTGTGGGGAAGGCATCCCCACCACGCCCAGCGCTCCCCGGCCGCGGAGCATCGCTTCCGTGGGGAGGTGCGCGGCCAGAACACCCCCCTGCACGGCCCCCGTGGCCCCCTCGTGACAACCCTCGCAGGACCCAGCGGCTTCCCCAGATATGTTCACGGGGGAGAGGGCAGGATCTTCCATCGCGGCCACGAGGGCGGCCAGGACCAGCAATATAAGGACCAAGGTGCCCGCGAACAGGGCATGCCTCACTGTGCTCTCCCTCCCTGCTCTGGCAAGCAGCGTATCCCCTATCCGGGCTAGCCCAGGCAGGGGATGGGACATACACCTCTCATTATAGCCAGCCGGACGGCTCTTGGGACGTGACAACCGTCCCCCCTTTCGGGGACATCTGTCAGATTGACCCCCCTTCGGACGGTGGTATAATTCCGGTGAGGCCGCGCAGGCGTGCTGAAGAGGCTGGAGAACCGCATGACGGATGTTCAGGGCATCCTGCATATCAATTGGATCATCCTCTATTTCGTCTATGGCCAGGTCTTCTTCGTAACCGGCCTCATCATCGCGCTCCAGACCGACCGCCGCAGCGAACTGGCCCTGGCCCGGACCCTGCCCTGGCTCGCCGCCTTCGGCCTGGTCCACGGGCTCACGGAGTGGGGATACATCTTCGTGCCCCTGCAGGGGCTGTACTTGCCGCCCCTGTGGTTCCGCGTGACCCAGGTGTTCCACATGTTTATCCTGGGGCTTTCCTTTGCCTGCCTCCTGGAGTTCGGGCTGGTGCTCTTCTTCTCCGCAAAGTGGGCCTGGACGGGCGTCCTGGCGTTTGCCGTCTGGCTCGCCTCCGGGCCTGCGGTGGGCCTCGCCTCCAGATGGCCCCTGGGCCAGTGGCTCAACCTGTGGGAGATCCTGGCGCGGTACTTCCTGGCTTTCCCCGGCGCGCTCCTGGCCTGTGCGGGTCTGGTCCTCCAAGCGCGGGACGTGCGCCAGATGGGGTTCGGCGAGACAGCCCGTTTCCTTGTGGGCGCGGGCGTGGCCTTCGGGGCGTACAGCGTGGTGGGCGGCCTGGCTGTGCCGGATGGCCCCTTCTTCCCCGCGTCCTGGTTCAATTACTCCCTCATCCAACGGACCCTGGGGGTGCCCGTCCCGGTCTTTCGCTCGCTGTGTGGCCTGGCCATCGTGTACACCGTCACCCGGTCGCTGCAGATCTTCCGCTTGCGGGCGGACCAGGTCCTCGCCGAGATGCGCCGTCACCGGCTGCTGGCCGAAGAACGCGAGCGGATCAGCCGGGACCTGCACGACGGGACCATCCAGTCCATCTACGGGGCAGGGCTGCGGCTGCAGAGCGCGCTCCAGAAGGTGGAACGCAGCCCGGGGGAGGCGCGTCAGATCATGGAGCAGGTCTTGGAAGGGCTCAATGCCACCATTGAGGAACTGCGCCGCTACATCTTCAGCCTGGAGGGCACAAGGGAGCACCAGGACCTGGAGTCGGCCCTCTCGGAACTGATCCAGGAGACGCGTGTGGACACCTTCCTAGAGGCCGACTTGCGCATCTCAGGGACTCCCTGCTGCTGCCTTCGGTCCTATCAGGTAGAACACCTGGTCCAGATCGCACGGGAGGCCATTTCCAATGTCGTCCGCCATGCCCAGGCCACGCGCGTCCGAGTGGACCTCACCTACGGTGGGGAGGTGCTGTGGCTTCGGGTGGAGGATAACGGCGTGGGCTTGCCTCGTGAGGGAGTGCCCCAGGGGCAGGGCCTGCGCAACATGCGCCAGAGGGCTCAGTTGCTCGGGGGGTCTCTGGAGGTCCTGAGCCGCAACGGGCACGGCACCGTGGTGGAGGTGATCATGCCGTGCGCCATGGAACGCGAGGGGATGGAGGCGCGCTGTGCCCCGCGTACGCGTCCTGATCGTCGACGACCATGAAGTGGTGCGCCTGGGGCTGCGCTCCCTCCTGGAGCAGCAGCCCACCATGGAGGTCGTGGGGGAGGCGGCCACGGCTGCCGAGGCCGTGGCGCTGGCCGAAAGTCTCCTGCCGGACGTGGTCCTCATGGACATCCGCCTGCCTGGCGTCAGCGGTGTGGAAGCCTGCCGCCAGATCAAGGCCCGCAACCCTCGGGTGCGGGTCCTCATCCTCACCTCCTACGCCGACGGCCAGCTCCTCACCGATGCCATCGTCGCGGGCGCGGACGGTTACATCCTGAAGCAGGTGGGGTCCGATGCCCTGATCACAGCCCTTGAGCGTGTGGCCGCGGGCGAGAACCTCCTGGACCCGGCCCTGACGCGCCAGGTCTTCTCCCGCCTCAAGGAAGCGCGGGAACAGGAGGAACTCCTGGCCTTCCGGGGGCTCTCAGACCAGGAGATGCGCATCCTGGCGCGCATCGCCGAGGGGAAGACCAACAAGGAGATCGGCGACGAACTGCACCTAAGCGAGAAGACGGTGCGCAACTACGTGAGCGAGATCCTGGCCAAACTGGGGCTCAGTTCTCGGGTGCAGGCGGCTGCCTACGCTGCCCGCTACCACATTGAGCGTCACGCCCCGCCCTGAGCGCCCCTCGCCTGCCGCGCCCAGAGGTCCAGCGCCTGGCGGCCATTGGCGAAGGCGATCTCCCGGGGGAGTTCGTCCGGGCCGAACCAGCGCAGGTCCGCCACGTCGCTCTGGGGGCAGGGCTCGCCCGCGTCCACCTCTACCAGGTAGTGCAGGTTGAGGGTGGGGGCTCCCTCCGCGCCGTAGGTGTCGGGGAAGATGGCCAGGAGCCGAAAGGCCCGCGCCCGCAGGCCCGTCTCCTCCAGCACCTCCCGCGCCAGGGCCTCCTCTGGCGTCTCGCCGGCCTCCATGAAGCCGCCGGGGATGTCCCACCACCCCAGGTAGGGCTCCTTGGCCCGCCGGGCCAGGAGCACCTTCCCTTCCCGCACGATGAGCGCGCCCACACAGGGACGCGGGTTGTCGTAGAACATCCAGCCGCAGGCCGGGCAGGCCCGGCGCGGGCGGTCGTCGCCGGGCTCCCTGCGCCAGGCCAGGGCGGCCCCGCACCGCAGGCAAAACCGCGCTCGCTCCTCCAGAGACGGCCCCGTTTCCCGGTCCACCGGTCAGGTCCCCACCTCTCGGCCGCGGGCAGGACGCGCCCATCCGCCCACCCAGGCCACCTCCCCACCGGACGGCCACCAGGCCGTCGGCTTTTCCTTCTCCTTCGGCTTGTGCATCACGTAGAAGCGGACCTTTTCCGTCTCCACCGAGTTGCCGGCGGCGTCGTAGGCCACAGCGTAGACGACGTGGGTCTCCGTGTAGCCCAGGGTGTCGGAGATGATGGCCCGCCCACCAGAGAAAACCTGGGTGTAGCGGATCACCTCTCGGCCGTCCACCACGAAGGTGCTGGTGAGGACCTCCGTTTCGGTGATGACCCGCTCCACCATCTGGCCGAACTCGTCCAGCACCTGTTCGGTGCGGGTGATGGCGAAGCCCGGGATGGGGATGGTGTCGGACATGGCGATGGTCCAGCGGTAGCTGAAGGGGCTGATGGTGCTCTCGCCGATGCGCACCCCATCCAGGTAGAACTCCACCCGGTCCAGGTAGACGTTGTCCATCGCGTCCACCTGGATGTTGACCCATTCGTCGTCCTCCATGAGGTAGAGGTCGCCGTCGTCCGGGTGGATGACCTTGGCCTTGGGAGGGGTGTTGTCCACGTAGACCTGGATGGCGGCATCGCGGACGTTGCCGCTATTCTGGACCACGCGCAGTTGCAGCGTATAGAGCCCGGCGGCGAGGCCGCTCACGTCCCAGTAGTCCAGGTCGGCCTGGTAGCGCTGGTCGTAGTGGTCCGTGCCGATCTGGCTCCAGGCGGAGGGGTTCATCCCCTCGCCGAACTCCAGCCGCCACAGGCGGAAGTCTGGCCCTCGCGCGTTGCCGCGCACGATGACGCCCTTGCTGATGTACTGGTAGGGCCTCGGTTCCAGGATGCCTACCTCTTCGTTCACCGGGCCGGGGCCGTAGGCGTCGTCGTAGAGGGTGGGCGGCTGGGGGATGTTGTTCTCCCGCACCCAGTCGGCGGCCTCTGGCGGGTAGATCTCGTAGACCCGCTCCTCCACCAGTTCTGGCGGCGTGTAGACGGTGGCCAGCCGCCCTGTCTCCTTGTTCACCCGGAACTTCTGGTGCACGTTGCAGTGGACCGTGGGGGCCGTCCCCTGGATGAAGATCTCCTTGACCGTGTTGGGGCAGTTCTCCGTGGGCAGGAGGCCGGAGATGGCGCAGACCCTCTTTTCCTCAATGCCTGGGGGCCGCACGAAGGGTTCCACCGGCAGCCCTTTGTGCAGTTCTTCCATCACGCGCTGCCAGATGGGCGCTGCGCCGAGGGAGCCGGGGACGCGGTTCATGGGCTCGTTGTCCGCGTTCCCTGCCCAGACCCCCACGGCATACTGAGGCGTGTAGCCGATGGCCCACGCGTCGCGCCAGTCGTCGGTGGTGCCGGTCTTGATGGCCGCGGGCCGGTCCTCCAGGTGCATCTTGTTGTTGACGCCGAAGGCCGGGATGCGGGCGGCGTTGTCCGAAAGGATGTCGTTGAGGAGGTAGGCGAGTTGCGGGCTGACCACTTCCTGGGTGGACGGCGTGACGTATTCCTTGAGCACGTTGCCGTTGCGGTCCTCCACCCGCAGGATGGCCACCGGGTCCAGTTGCCGGTAGCCGGGCCGCTGCCGCTCTGGGGGCACCGGCTCCCCGATCATCACCCCGCCGTTGGCCAGGACGCTGAAGGCAAAGGTCATGTCCAGCAGGGTGACCTCCCCGCCGCCCAGGGTCAGGCTCAGGCCGTAGTAGTCCTCGTTCAGGGTGTTGATGCCCATGCGGTGCGCGGTGCGGACGGTGTTCATCACCCCCACCTTGCTCAGGAGCCACACAGCGGGGATGTTGTAGGAGCAGGCCAGGGCTTGCCGCAGCCGCAGGGGGCCGTGGTACTTCCGGTCGTAGTTCTCCGGCGTGTAGGGGAGGCCTGGCGGGTTGGGGAAGGAGGTCCGCACGTCCATGACCATGGTCGCCGGGGTGTAGCCCTGGGCGAAGGCCGTCAGGTAGGTGAAGGGCTTGAAGGCTGAGCCCGGCTGGCGGGGCGCGATGGCCATGTTCACCTGGCCGTCAATCTCCTTGTTGTTGTAGTCCAGGCTTCCCACCATGGCCAGGATCTCGCCCGTGCGGGGCCGCAGGACGACCACCGCGGCGTTGGACACGTTGCGCTCCACCTTGGGGTCCTCCTGCAGGGACTTGATGTGCTCCCGCGCTGCCTGTTCCGCCATGCGCTGGATATCCACGTCCAGGGTGGTGTAGACCCGCAGCCCGCCGCCGTAGACCTTCTCGTGGCCGAACTCCTGCTCCAGCAGTTTCCGCACGTAGATGGCGAAGTGAGGGGCATATTCCGCCTGAAAGCGGGTCTCCAGGGACTCCCGGATCTTGAGGGGCTCCGCCTTGGCCGCCTCCGCCTGCTCGCGGGTGATGTACCCCTGCTCCACCATCTGGTCCAGCACCAGGGCCTGGCGCTTCTTGGCCTGCTCCGGGGCGTCAATGGGGTTCAGGCCGGGGTACTGGGGGATGGCGGCCAGCATGGCGCACTCCGCCAGGTCCAGTTCCCACACGTGCTTGTCAAAGTAGACCTGGGCCGCGGCCTCCACGCCGTAGGCGAAGTTGCCGTAGAAGTTGGTGTTCAGGTACCATTCCAGGATCTGGTCCTTGCCCTCGCGGCCAGGATAGCGGCGGCTCAGTTCCAGGGCTAGGATGGCTTCCTTGATCTTGCGCTCGTAGGAGCGGACGTACCGCTCCTCCGAGGGGATGAGGACGTTCTTGATGAGTTGCATGGTGATGGAACTGCCGCCCTGGACCGGCAGCCCCCGCAGGTTGGACCAGAAGGCCCGCGCAATGCCCCGGAGGTTGACGCCGGGGTTTTGGTAGAAGGAACGGTCCTCAATGGCGATGGTGGCGTTGCGCAGGTCCAGCGGGATCTGCGCGAGTTCCACCCAGGTGCGGTCGCCGCGGTTCGGGCGGGGGTCAAAGACTTCGTACAGGAGCACCGTGCCCGTGCGGTCGTAGATCTTGGTGGTTTCAAAATCCTCCTGGACCTTCTCAATGGCCCGCGGGTCCGGCAGGCCCTGGGCGTAGTAGGCGTAGATCCCCGCCGCCGCGGCCACCCCGGCCGCGGCTGTCCCCACGAAGGTCAGGAGCGAAAGGAGCACCAGCGCCAGGAGCAGGCGGAGCATCCAATAGCCGGGCCCCTTGGGCCGGCTCCGCCGTCGCTCCCGACGCCGAAGGATCACCACTGCCATCCGTTCGTCCATGGCTCTCCTCGCGCACCACAGGCCTTGTAAGGGCCGGGTCGGAACTGGGCCTCCCAGGCCCTCCGGGGGGAATGGTAGCAGAAAAGGGGCGAAATGACAATTCCGGCCACTTGCGGTGAAGGCGGCCTGGGGACCGGTCATTTGACTCCTCGGCTGCCCTGTGGTATACTGGCTATACCCCATAGGGGTATGAGAGCCAGCCCATCAGCCTGTGAGGAGCAGAAGACATGGCAGACGAACGAGAAGACGTGGTCCAGGTGGTGGTCTTCGGCCACAGCGACGAGGAAGTCGTTGCCTGCGGTGGCTGAGGGCCTTCCCGGTCTTCGGCGGAGACCATGGCCATCACCCAGTTCTACTTTGAGCGGATGTACGAGGGCCGCGTCCAGGTGGAGTACCACGACCTGGCCCGGCCCGAAGAGGCCGAAGCCTACCAGGACCTCTTGGAGGAGGTCCGGAGGTACCACCTCCCCTTCCCCTTGGTAGCGATAGATGGGGAGATCCTCCTGGCCGGCGGCGCGGAGTTCTACCAGATCAAGCCGCTGGTGGACGAGGCGTTGGAGGCCCGGGGGCAGGCGCGGAAGGCTCGGTGAGGGGCGCTCCCGCCAGTCCAGGGCAAGCACAGGGCTTGTCCGTCCTGATCTCCAACCCTACCCCCGAGCCCCCTTCCTGTGCACGGGGAGAGGGCTGGGGGAGGGGGCCGACCCGCATAACTACAACGTCCGCATCTTCGTCGGCCCGGCGGACGGTGTGGACTCACGGGACCAGCCCCGACGGCCACTTCTGGTATGCCCACGCCAACCCCGCCGGCTTCGGGGTCAAGTAGACAAGCCAACGACAGGCGTAGCGCAGGCAGGACATGAAAAGGGGCGGGACCGCAAGGTCCCGCCCCTTGGCGTCTATCCTAGCCCCCTAGTCCTGGTCGGGGCGCTTGGGAAGCGTGGGGGGCCTGTCCTTCAGCGCGGCCTGGGCTGCCGCCAGCCGGGCGATGGGCACCCGGTAGGGCGAGCAACTGACGTAGTTCAGCCCCAACTTGTGGCAGAACTCAATGGAGGCGGGGTCGCCCCCGTGCTCGCCGCAGATGCCGATCTCCAGGTCGGGGCGGGTCTTGCGGCCCAGTTCCACGCACATGCGCATGAGCCGGCCCACGCCGTCCGTGTCCAGGGAGGCGAAGGGGTCGTGGGGCAGGATGCCCATCTTCACGTAGTCCTGCAGGAACTTGCCCTGGGCATCGTCCCGGGAGTAGCCGAAGGTCATCTGCGTCAGGTCGTTGGTGCCGAAGGAGAAGAACTGGGCGTACTGGGCGATCTCGTCGGCCGTGACCGCCGCCCGCGGGACCTCAATCATGGTCCCGAACTTGTAGGAGATCTCAATCCCCTCCTCGGCCATCACCTGCTTGGCCACCTTCTCCAGTTTCTCCCGCTCCTTCTTGAGTTCGTTGACGTGGCCCACCAGGGGGATCATCACCTCCGGATGGACCTTGATCCCCTTCTTGGCCTGGCGGCAGGCCGCCTGGAAGATGGCCCGCACCTGCATCTCGGTGACGCCGGGGTACATGAGGCCCACGCGGCAGCCCCGCAGGCCCATCATGGGGTTGACCTCCCAGAGGCTGTTCACCACGCTCAGGAGGTATTCCTTCTCCTTCAGTTCCTCGGGGTTCTCGCCCGTGGCCCGCAGGCGGGTTACCCCTTCAATGAGTTCCTCCCGCGGCGGCAGGAACTCGTGCATGGGCGGGTCAATCAGGCGGATGATCACCGGGCAGCCGTCCATGACCTCAAAGATGCCCTCAAAGTCCTCCCGCTGGAAGGGCAGCAGCCGCTCCAGGGCCTCCCGGTAGGCCTTGACCGCCGGGTTCGCCGCTGCCTCGGCCTCCAACTGCTCCAGTTCCTTCTTGAGGGCCTGGTCGTCCGGGTTGGCCTCCACCTTCTCCCGCAGGTCCCGCAGCCGCCGCTCAATAGGGGCCGCCTCGCCGGAGCGGAGGATCATCTCCACCACGATGGGGCGCCGCTCCTCCTCAAAGAACATGTGCTCCGTGCGGCACAGGCCGATCCCCTCGGCGCCGAAGGCGCGGGCCTTGGCCGCGTCCCTGGGGTAGTCGGCGTTGGTCCAGACCCCCAGCCGCCGCACCTCGTCGGCCCAGGTGAGGAGTTGCCGCAGGTCCTCGTCCTTCTCCACGTCCACCTCCACCGTGGGGATGATGCCGGCGAAGACCTCGCCCGTCATCCCGTCAATGGAGATGTAGTCGCCCTCCTTGATGGTCCGGCCGTTCACGGAGAAGGAGCGGGTCTCCAGGTTGATCTTGATGGCCTCGCAGCCGGCCACGCAGGGCTTGCCCCAGGCGCGGGCCACCACCGCCGCGTGGGAGGTCATGCCGCCGTGCTGGGTGAGGATGCCCTCCGCGGCGATCATGCCGTGGACGTCGTCCGGGTTGGTCTCCGGCCGCACCAGGACCACCTTGGCCCCGTTCTGGGACATCTCCACGGCCCGGTCCGCGTCAAAGACGGCGATGCCCACGGCCGCGCCCGGCGAGGCATTGAGCCCCTTGGCCAGCAGGTCCCCCCGGGCAATGGCCTGTTCCTTCGCCTTGGGGTCAAAGGCTGGGTGGAGCAGGAGGTCCAACTGGGCCGGGGTGACGCGCAGCAGAGCCTCTTCCTTGGTGATGAGGCCCTCGCGCACCATGTCCACGGCGACCTTCACCGCAGCGCGGGCGGTGCGCTTGCCGGAGCGGGTCTGGAGCATCCACAGTTTGCCCCGCTCAATGGTGAACTCGGTGTCCTGCATATCGCGGTAGTGGCGCTCCAGGAGCTCGGCGATCTGCAGGAGTTGCTTGTAACTCTCGGGCATCTCCTCGGCCAGTTTGGCGATGGGCTGGGGCGTGCGGATGCCGGCCACCACATCCTCGCCCTGGGCGTTGGTCAGGTACTCGCCGTAGAGTTCCTTCTCGCCCGTGGCTGGGTTGCGGGTGAAGGCCACGCCGGTGGCCGAGTCGTTGCCCATGTTGCCGAAGACCATGGTCACGATGTTGACCGCGGTGCCCCAGTCGTGGGGGAGGCCCTCCCGGTTGCGGTAGGCGATGGCCGGCGCGCCGAACCAGGATTCAAAGACGGCCGCGATGGCCTGGCGCAGTTGGTCGTAGGGGTCCTCGGGGAAGGGCTCGCCCAGTTCCCGCTCGTAAAGGGCCTTGAAGTCCCGCACCACGTCCTTGAGCATGTCCGTGGTCAGGTCAATGTCGCGGCCCCCTTCCGTCTTGGCCTTGTACTCGTCCAGGATGGCCTCAAACTTGGCCCGGGGGATCCCCTTGACGATGTTGCCGAACATCTGGATGAGGCGTCGGTAGGCATCCCAGGCGAAGCGCTCGTTGCCGGTCAGTTCGGCCAGGCCCTTGAGGGTCTTGGGGTTGAGGCCGACGTTGAGGACGGTGTCCATCATGCCCGGCATGGAGACCCGGGCGCCGGACCGCACGGAGACGAGGAGCGGGTTCTTGGGGTCGCCGAACCCCTTGCCGGTCTGCTTCTCCAGGACCTTCATCGCCTCCAGGGTCTGTTCCCACATCCCTTCGGGGAACTTGCGACCGGCGGCAAAGTAGGCGTTGCACGCCTCGGTGGTGATGGTGAAACTGGGGGGTACGGGCAGCCCTGCCTTGGTCATCTCTGCCAGGCCAGCGCCTTTGCCTCCCAGCAGGTTACGCATGGACTCGTCCCCCTCGGTGGAGAGGTACACCCACTTCTTGGACATTGCGCCTATCCTCCTCCCTTGATTCAGTGGTTCTCACCCTTGCAGGGAAGCCGCGCGGCGATGCCGGCGGCGGTTCGCACAATGATAGGGCCACGGGTGGCCCTACGGGATATTATACCGCCAGGACGCGTTTTTTGGCAAGCGGGAGGCCGTTTCGCGGACGGGAACCGGCCCGCCCTCAGAGGGTCAGGGGGTCTTCTCAGGGCTTTGGGGTTCCCGCAGGCGGATGGTCACCCGGCGGCGGTCCCCCTGGCCGATGCTCTCGGTGACCACCTGAGGGTGGTCGCGCAGGGCCAGGTGCACGATGCGCCGCTCGTTGGGCGGCATGGGCTCCAGGGCCACTGGCCGCCCGCTGAGCACCACCCGTTCGGCCATGCGGTGGGCCAGTTGCTCCAGGAGGACCTGGCGCCGCTCCTTGTACCCCTCCACGTCCACCACGAGGTTGACCCACCGCTTCAGGCGGTGGCTCACCATCAGGCGGAGGATGTACTGGAGGGCCCGCAGGGCCTCCCCTTGCCGCCCGATGAGGACGCTGAGGTCGCGCCCTCGGATGTCCAGGATGAGGCCTCCCTCGCCCTGGTCGGGGTCCGGAGGGAGGAACCGCCGTTCCACCGTGGCCCGGAGGCCCAGGTGCTGGAGCAGCCCTTCCAGCAGTTCCTGGGCCACCGCCGCTTCTTCGGGCGTGATGGCCGCCCCGGAGGGGGCGAACTCCTCTTCTTCGGGCGCCCCCTCGGCGGCCTCCTCGGCCTCCTCAACGGGCGCTGCCGCGCTGGGCGCTGGCGCGGCGGGAGCCTCGGGCTCCTGCCGGACAATCTCCACCAGACGCACCCGGGCGTTCTCGCCCCTCAGGCCCAGGAACCCGCGGCTGCCGGGCCGGAGGACCTCCACTTCCACCTGGTCCCGGCTCAGCCCCAGAGCCCGGAGCCCCTCTTCAATGGCTTCTTCCACCGTCCTGCCTTCAAATTCAGCGCTTCTTCCTTCGCTTGGCATCTCGCTTCTTCCTCGTCGGACTGGCTGGAGCGGCTTCCTGAGGCTGGGCGCTCCCTGTGGGGGCCGCGGGGATGGCCTCTGCCGCCTTCTCCACCACCTGCGCCTTGGGTTCTCGCCTGGCTGAGCCCCCCGCCTTCGCCGGCACTGCGGCCGCTGAGGGGCGCAGGCCGCCCCAGCCCGTCACGAAGTATTGCTGGATGATGCTGAAGATGTTGGAGACCACCCAGTAGAGGGTCAGCCCGGCCGGCACCTGCAGCGTGATGTAGCCGAAGAAGATGGGCATGATCATCATCATGGAGTTCATCATGCTCTGCTGCGCGTCCTGGCTGGTGGGCGTCACCTGGGCCATCTTCTGATAGACCAGTTGGGTGATCACCGTGAGCAGGGGCAGGACGAGGTAGGCCAGGGCCGGCCCCCAGCCGATCTTGGGCGGGAAGGGGAAGAGCCAACCGATCCCATCGGTCCGGCCAGGGAACCCCAGGTCAGGGATCCAGAGGAAACTGCCCAGGTCCACCGTGTTGGCCAACGAGTAGAGCGCGCTGTACAGGCCGATGAGGATGGGGAACTGGATGAGCATGGGCAGGCAGCCGCCGAAGGGGCTGACCCCGGCCTCCTTGTACAGTTCCATCTGGGCTTTGGCCAGTTTCTCGCGGTCGTTCCCGTACTTCTTCTGGAGTTCCTGCAGTTGCGGTTGCAGTTCCTGGGTGGCCTTCATGGACTGCAACTGCTTCATGTTCAGCGGCAGGGTGATTAACTTGATGATGGCGGTGAAGAGGATGATGGCAAACCCGAAATGGTACGGGACCCCGAGGCTCTGGAGCCAGCCGGCCAGGAACTTGAGGGCCTCGGCCAGCGGCGTGACGACCAGTGCATTCCACATGATGGCGATTCCGTCCTCTCTAGAACTCTCCCCGTGCCCCGGAGCCAGGGCAGGCTCGTGCCTCCTCCCTACGCCTCAGGGGACCGGGTCGTATCCCCCCGGGTGGAAGGGGTGGCACCGGCTCAGGCGTTTGAGGCCCAGCCATCCCCCCTTGATCACCCCATATCGCTCAATGGCCTCGTAGGTGTAGACGGAGCAGGTGGGTGTGAAGCGGCATGCCGGCGGAAAGAGGGGGCTGATGAACCGCTTGTACATCCGCAGACACCACAGCACGAACGCTTTCAACCCCGTTTAGCCTCCCGATCTCCCGTCCCTCTGGAGAGAGGCCCCTTCGCCCTCCCGGAGGCCCTGGCGTGCCTGCGTTCCGTCTTCCAGCAGGCCAGCCTGCCGCAGGAGGGCCTCCACCGAGCCCATCACCTCGGCAAAGCCGGCCCCTGCCACCTCCGCCCGGGCGATCCAAACCAGGTCCCACCCAGGGCGGATGCGCGGCCGGTGCAGGCGGACGGCCTCGCGTAGCAGGCGTTTGGCCCGGTTGCGCCGCACGGCTTTGCCAATGCGCCGGCCCACCACGAAGCCGAACCGGCTGTAAGGCAGGCCATTGGGCGCGGCCCCCAGCACCAAGAGCCGGTCCGCCCAGGTCCGCCCTTCCTGCCGCACCCGTGCGAAATCGGCTTGGCGGTGCAGGCGGACCGCCCGGGGTAGACCATAGATGGCCTTGCCCCCCAAGGTCTGTTCACTCCCCCGTCGGAACCGGACACTCCGATAGCCAGCCCCAATGTTCGGTAGCATTTGGGGGGACCTTGCCCCGTCCCCCCAAGTCGCCGCCCGTGCGGCGGTCCGCCGAAGCGGGCTTTAGACCGTCAGGCGCTGCCTGCCTTTGAGCCGTCGGGCCTTGAGCACTTTCCGTCCGCCCGAAGTCCGCATGCGGGCCCGGAAGCCGTGCACCCGAAACCGGTGGCGGACCTTGGGCTGCCATGTGCGCTTGGGCATGGTTCTTCACCTCAATGTAGGACGTGTTGCAACGGCACATTATACCCTGCCCCTGGGCCTTGGTCAAATGCCCGCGGCGTTGCGGGAGGTCTTTGTGCTGGGGCTCGCTGGCCAGGGTGATGCGCGGATCGCCCTGTGGCCGTGCCTCCTGGGGGTCTTGAGGGGCTCATACCTCCAGCAGGGAAGCCGCTTCGGCATCCACTAGCCACAGGAGGTCTCCATCCTCGGGGCAGATGGCCTGGGCTGGGAGGGCATCTGGGTCCAGGCGTGCTTGGAGGACCTGCTTCAGGGCGTGTGCCTTGGCCTTCCCCGAGACGAGGAAGAGCACGTTCCGGGCCCCATTTACGGCCCACGGGGTCAGGCTTACCCGCCAGGAACGGCTGGGACCTCCATCCAACGCCACAACCCACCGGTCGCGCCGCCAGGAGGAGGACGTCCCCGGGAAGAGGGAAGCCGTGTGGCCATCCTCGCCCAGGCCCAGCAGGACGAGGTCAAACCGCGGCGCAGGTTCCCCTGGAAAGCATTGGCGCAGCGTCGTTTCGTAGGCGGTGGCAGCCTCCTCGGGCGGCCTCTCGCCGGGGATGCGGTGCACTTGTGCCGGCGGGACGGGCACGTGGTCCAAGAGCGTGTGGCGGGCCAGCCGGTAGTTGCTGTCGGGGTGTTCTGGGGGGACGCACCGTTCGTCCCCCCAGAAGATATGCGCCTGCGGCCAGGGGACCCGTTCCCTGAACGGCGGGGCTGCCAGGCAAGTGTAGAGGAGGACCGGCGTGCGGCCGCCAGAGAGGACGAAGGTGAACGCGCCCCGTGTGGCGACGGCGGCATTGGCCCAGGCCGCGATGCGGCGTGCCGCGGCGAGGGCCAGGACTTCCGGCGTGGGGTGGACCTCCAGTTGGCACCTCATGGCAGGTCCTGCCCCCCACAGCAGACTTCCCAGGCCCGCCCCTCGCTCTG
>DAOTYM010000102.1:0-8074 GCA_034434775.1 Anaerolineae bacterium
CTCGGTCATCAGCATGGCCGGGATGAAGGTCTGGAAAGAGTTGATGATGGCCATGACCATGTTGTAGAAGATCATCGGCGTCATCAGGGGGATGGTGATGTGGAAGATGCGCTGGAGCGGGCCTGCACCGTCAATGCTGGCCGCTTCCAAGAGCGACTCCGGGATGGACTGCAGCCCGGCGATGAAGATGACCATCTGCCGCCCGATCATCCAGAAGGACATAAAAATGAAGGCTGGCTTGGCCAGTTTGGGGTCCCAGAGCCACTTCTGGGGGGGGATGCCGAACCAGCCGATCACTTCGTTCAGGATGCCCACCTCTGGGTGGAAGACCCGCTGCCAGACCACCGCGCTGGCCACCGCGGGCACGATGATGGGCAGGTAGAACCCCGCCCGGTAGAAGGCCCGTCCCTTGATGGGCTGGGTGAGGAGCATGGCCAGGGTGAAGGAGATGACCAACTGGACCGGCACGGCGAACACGGTGTAGTAAGCGCTGTTGTAGAGGCTGAGGTTCGCCGTGGGGTCCTGGACCATCTTGACCAGGTTTCCGAGCCCCACGTACCGGGGGGGCGAGAGGAGGTCCCACTTGTAGAACACCAGCCAGATGGAGTAGGCCATGGGGAAGGCGATGAAGACCAAGAAGCCGATGAGGAAGGGCGAGGCAAAGATGAACCCAGCGAGGGTTTCTTCCCTGGCCAGGCCGGTGAACCACCGCCGCCACCAAGCGCGCACAGACCTGAGCATGGGCCACCTCACTTGAACCCTGTTGGCATGCGAGGCCAACCCCTAGCAGGGCGAGGGCTGGGCCGGACGCAGCCCAGCCCTCGCTCGTCGCACTTCCTCAAGGGAGCGGGATTATCCCTGCTCCTTCCAGTACTCGTCCAGCAGGGCCTGGAGCTTCTTGTCCACCTCCGGCAGGACGTCGGCGGCCTTGGCCGTGCCCTGGGTGAGCGGGTCCCAGGCCACCGGCTTGACCACCTCGGCCCACATCTTGCTGCGGGGGACGCCGCCGATGACGTCCACCTGGGCCCGCTTGAAGGCCTCCAGGAAGGCCCGGCCGTTCTGGACGCCGAACTTCTCCTTGATCATGGGCAGCCAGAACTCCTCCACCAACTTGGGGGAGTTGGGGATGCGCCCCGTGATCTCGGAGTGGATCTTGTTCCCCTCAGGCCCGGCCATGTACTTGGCGAACTCCCAGGCATCGTCCTCCCGGCCGGTCTTCAGGATGTTGACGCCTTCGGACCAGCCGCGGTGCGGCCGGTTGGGGTCGGCGCCCTTGGGCATCATGACCACGTCAAAGGGGACCGCCTTCCCCTCTTCCTGCAGTTTGGGGCTCATGAGGTTGGGGAAGTACCAGGCCCCCTCGTACTTCATGGCGCAGTTGCCCGTGTCAATGGTGTTGGCACCGCCCTCCAGGTCGGCCGGCGTGGGGGAGATTTTGAGTTTGTAGTAGACGTCCGAGGCCACCAACTGGACGATGTCCACGATCTCCGGCTGGTTGAACTGCGCCTTGTGGGGGTCCACCAGGGTGTCAAATTCCTGCTTGCCCGTGGAGCGGATCCAGTGGATGTCCCGGTACCAGTTGCCGTTGGCCTGGTAGCCCCACCTCTTGACATCGCCACTCGTCTTGGTCAGTTTCTGGGCGATATCCAGGAACTCCTCCATGGTCCAGTCGTCGGTGGGGTAGGGGATGCCGGCCTCATCAAAGTGCTTCTTGGCGTAGAACATGACCATGGTGGCCATCTGGAGCGGGATGTGCCAGGTGTGCCCCTTCCGCTCGCAGGTGGTGTGGACGACGGGGAAGTCCGGCCATGGATCGGTGAAGTTGTCCCGCTTGATGTAATCCTCCACAGGTGCCAGGACGCCCTTGTCGGCGAAGGGCTGCCACTCCCACCCCTGGAAGCCGGCGATGTCCGGCGGAGCGCCGCCGGCGATCTGGGTCTGCAGTTTGGTGTAGTACTCGGTCCCCAGCGTCCCTCCCCAGGGGCCGATGGAGATCTTGATCAGGAAGTCGGGGTACTGCTTCATGAAGTTCTTGGCCATCACATCCCACATGGGGATGTCGGTCGGGCCGCCCCAGGCGAAGAACTCCACGATCTTCCCGGTCTTGGCTGGCGGCTTGGTGGGCACTGGCGTCGGGGCGGCAGTGGGCGCGGCCGGCGGCTGGGTGGCGGGCGCAGGCGTGGGCGTGGCCTTGGGCGCGCACGCCTCCAACGCGGTCAAGGCGGTGGCGCTGGCAGCCGTCAGGCCAGCGATGCGCAGAAACTCTCGGCGGGTCAACTTCTTCATTTCCATTCCCTCCTCGTTTCAGGTCTCTCCATCCTCAGGACACAGCATGGCGCAACCAACCTGCGCAGGTCCTTGGCATCCCTATCCTGCACATCACCTCCTCTCTCCGCACGGGCGCTCCAGGCTTCATCCCACGAGCGCGCGAAGGAACCGCTGCGAAAGGATCAGCGCCTCCAACATCCGCTCCATGCCGAAGGCGGGGTCCTCGTGCTCTATGAGGACGTCGCCGTCGTACCCCACCTCCCGCAGGCGCAAGAAGAGCCTCACCCAATCCACCTCCCCAGCCCCAGGGATGCGGTAGTGCCACCACCCGTCGGCCAGGAGCCCCACCTGGGCCAGGCGGCGCCGGTCCACCTCGCAGTCCTTGGCGTGGACGAGGAAAATCTTGCGGCCGGTGGCCCGGACCGCCTCCAGGTAATCCACGCCCTGCCAGACCAGGTGCGAGGGGTCGTATTCCAGGCCCAGGTTGTCGGCCGGCAGGGCCTCAAAGAGGGCGTTCCACCAGACCGGGTTCAGGGCGAGGTTCGGGCTGTTCTGGGGGTCGTGGGGACAGTTCTCGTGGACGATGCGCACGCCCCGCTCCGCCGCGTAGCGGACGAGGGGCCGCCAGACCCGCACGTAGTGCTCCAGGTTGGTGCGGAAGTCCGCGTCCCGCAGCCGGCCGGTGGTGGTGGAGATGGTGGGCACGCCCAACTGGGCTGCCAGGTCTACCATCTCCCGCAGGTAGGCCCGTGCGCGCTCCCCCTCCTCGTTGGGCAGGAAGTAGTTGAGGGTGAAGATGAAGGCGGAGACCCGCACCCCGTACCGCGCGAGGGTCTCGCGGATGCGCTCCACGCCGCCGGGCTCCCGCCGGGCCTCGTCCAGCGCGGAGCCAGGGCGGGCCTGGATCTCCACGCAGTCCAGGCCTGCTTCAGCGGCGAAGCCGAGCGCCGTCTCCCAGAACGGCGCGACGAGGCCCAACTTCACGGCGTCCCTCCCTGGGCGGAGGTCCCCGCCCTCACAGGCTCGGGCACGGGCCGGCGCAGCGGCGGTGCGCAGGAGCCGCGCTCCACAAAGGTGGTCTCCAGGATCACCTCGCTCCTCTCCAGGGGCGCCTCGCCCCGGATGAGCCGCAGCAGCATCCGCATGGCCTGCCGCCCCATCTCCACCGCGGGCTGGGCGATGGCCGTCAGGGGAGGCGAGACCAGGGTCATCCAATCGTAATCGTCAAAGGTGAGGAAGGACAACTCCTGGGGGATGCGCACCCCTTCCTCTTGCAGCATGTGCAGGATCCCCCGGGCCAGGCGGCCGGAGCAGGAGAAGATGGCCGTGGGCGGGTCGGGCAGGGCCAGGAGGGCCCTCGTGGCGGCGTAGGCGTGCTCGTCTTCGTACGAGCGCATCCAGATGAGGCTCTCGTCCACGGGGAGGCCGTTGCGGGTGAGGGCATCCCGGTACCCACGGATGCGGTCCTGGGCCACGGTGTGGGCGGGGGAGCCGGCGACGACCCCGATGCGGCGGTGCCCGAGCCGGACCAGGTACTCCACCGCTTCCAGGGAGGCGCGGTAGTTATCCACCAGGATGGCTGGCACGGCCAGGTCCCGGAACTTGCGGTCCACCAGGACCAGGGGCCAGTCCGGGGCGAGGAGGGCCTCCAGGTGGGCGGCCGAATCCGCGGAGGGCCCCAGGATGAGGCCATCCGCCCGTCGGGTGCGGAGGAGTTCTATGTAGTCCCGCTCCCGCTGGGGTTCGCTCTCCGTGTGGCAGAGGAAGAGGTTGTAGCCGCTCTTGCGGCATTCGTCCTCAATGCCGCTCACGACCTGGGCCCAGAAGGGGTGCTTGGTGATGCTGGGGACGCAGACGCCGATGGTGCTGCTGATGCGGGTGTTCAGGCCGCGGGCGAGGGCGCTGGGGGAGTAGTTGAGGGCCTTGATGGCCTCCCAGACCCGCTCCCGGAGTTCGGGGCTGACGTTGGCCGACCCGTTCATGACACGGGAGACCGTCGCCACCGAGACGCCGGCACGCTGGGCCACATCGCGGATGGTGGTCATCCTCGGCACTGGAGCACCCTCCGGGCCGTCATGGCAAACCGGGGAAAACGCTTACGTAAACGGTTACAACCGTATTATACCACGGAAAAGCGAGGCTGTCAAGTCCCTCGCGCCGCGTTTTTCATTCAGGGTGGCGTTGGTCCCTGGACTCTGCCCTCCAGCGGTTTGGCGCGAAGGGGGTCAGGAACCCCTCCCTCAGCCCTACCCGTGCACGGTTCAGGGGCGGGGGCAGGGGGCACGGGCAGGCTTGAGAGCCTGCCCGCAGGCCGTCAACGAATGGGGAAACGAATAAACGAATGGGCCTGGCGACATCCCGATTCGTCTATCCGTTTGGCTCCTTTGCGGATGGCATGGCGGCCCTTGCGTGCCACACTCCACACAATCCTTCGCCGGGGTCAAGTACCAGGATGGAACTCTAAACCCTCGCTCAAGGCCCTCCCTCCGAAGTCAAGAAGGCGTGGACCTTCTCCAGCCAGTCGGGGATGGCGATGTGTTGCGGGCACTTCTCCTCGCACTCGCGGCAGGCGATGCACTGGTCGGCCCGCTCGTCGGCGCGGAGCCAGGTGTAGAAGGCCCGCGCCCGGTCAGGATAGCGGTACATGAAGGCGTCGTTGTAGAGCTCAAAGATGCGGGGGATGTTGACCCCCTGCGGACAGGGCTGGCAGTAACCGCAGTCGGTGCAGGGGATGGGCCGCAGGCCCAGGTAGGCATCCCGCACCCGGGCGATGAGGGCCAGTTCCTCCGCCGTCAGGGTGCCGGGGCCGGACCGGTCCGCGCTGGCCACGTTCTCCACCACGTGGCGCATGGTGCTCATCCCGCTGAGGGCCACCGAGACCTCGGGGTGGTTCCACACCCACTGCAGGGCCCACTCGGCCGGGGTCCGCCGGACCGGGGCCTCGTCCCAGATGGCCTGCACCTGGGGCGGGATGTTGCGGGCCAGGCTGCCGCCGCGGATGGGCTCCATCACCACCACGGCCAGGCCCTTGCCCGCGGCGTACTGGAGCCCCCGCCGGCCAGCCTGGTTGTGCTCGTCCATGTAGTTGTACTGGATCTGGCACAGGGTCCAGAGGTCCGTGGCGTCCACGATCTCCTGGAAGACCTCGTACCGGTCGTGGAACGAGAAGCCGAAGGAGCGGAAGCGCCCGCTGGCCATGGCCCGCTCCGCCCAGCACAGCACCCCCAGGTCCCGCAGTTTGGCCCAGACCTTGGCGTTCAGGTTGTGCAGGAGGTAGAAGTCCAGGTAGTCCGTCTGGAGGCGCTCCAGTTGCTCGTCCAGGTAGCGGTCAAAGTCCTCCGCCCTCTCCACCTGCCACGCGGGGAGTTTGGTGGCCAGGCGCACCCGTTCCCGGTAGCCCCCCTGGAGGGCCCGGCCGAGGAACGGCTCGCTCATGCCCCCGTGGTAGGCGTAGGCGGTGTCCACGTAGTTGACGCCGTGGTCAATGGCGTAGTGGAGCATCTGCGTGGCCTCGGCCTCGTGGATGCGGCTGGGGTCGCGATCTATCACCGGCAGCCGCATGGCCCCGAAGCCCAGGGCCGAGACCTGCCAGTCCAGCCGGCCGAACTTGCGGTACCGCATGGCGGCCTCCTCCCTCCCAGGCTCAGGCCAGGAGGTCCCGAAGCGCCCCCTCCAGGTCTGGAAATTGGAAGGTGAACCCCAGGGCCTGCAGCCGCTTGGGGACGGCCCGCTGCCCGTCCAGGAGGATGGTGGCCAGTTCCCCTAGGGCCAGGCGCAGGACGAAGGCAGGGGCCCGTACGAAGGAAGGCCGCCGGAGAACCCGGCCGGCGATGCGGCTCAGGTCCTCGTTGGTGACGGGGTTGGGCGAGGCCAGGTTGAAGGGACCGCGGGCGTCCTCGCGCTCCATCAGGAAGCGGATGGCCCGCACTTCATCGGCGAGGTGGATCCAGGAGACCCACTGGCGGCCGCTCCCCAGAGGCCCACCCACGAAGAAGCGGAAGGGCAGGAGCATCAGGGGGAGCACGCCTCCTTCCCGGCTGAGGACGACGGCGGTGCGGATGACGACGCGGCGCACGTCCCACTCCTCCACCGGGGCCGTGACGGCCTCCCAGTCCCGGGCCACGCCGGCCAGGAAGTCCCGCCCCGGCGGGTCCTCTTCCGTGACCACCTCGCTGCCCCGCGGCCCGTAGTAGCCGATGCCAGAGGCCTGGACGACCACCCGGGGCTTCTCCTTGGCCCGGGCCACGGCCTCCACCACGGCGCGCCCGGCCTGCAGCCGGCTCTGGCGGATGAGGTCCTTGCGCGCCGGGGTCCACCGTTTGGGGATGAGGCCCTCGCCGGCAATGCTCGCGCCAGCCAGGTTGACGATGGCCCAGGCACCCTCGGCCAGGTGGCCCCACCCTTCGGCCGTCCGCGCGTCCCAGCGGACAGCCTGGACGCCCTCCGGCAGGTTCCGGGCCCGCGCCGGGTCGCGGCTCAGGACGAGGACTTCATGGCCGTCGCTGGCCAGGCTCGCGGCAAGGGCTCGTCCGATCAAGCCCGTCCCTCCGGTCACGATGACGCGCATCTCGCTCCCTCCTGTCTCTCACTGACCGCTCCGCGGTGAATCCACCTACCACAGGCTGGGCGGGGACGGCGCGGCTGTCACCTGGTCGGCGATGATGGCCGCGTCCGGGTGCTCCTGCAGGAAGGTGCAGGGGTAGCGCACGCTCGGCTCCCCCAGGCAGGCCATGCGCAGGGCCATCCGCTGCCATTCTCCGCCGGGGCAGTAGAAGCGCATCCGCCGGGCGCTCAGCAGGTCCCCCATGCCCAGGGTGATGCCCAGCGGTGGGAAAGCGGTGGTGTTGCCCCCCAGGTTGCGGATGGAGTTCATCACCACCGTCTCCGGCTCAATCCAGACGATGCGGGTGCGGGACCGCTTGAACTCTTCGGCCGAGACTTCGTAATAGCGGGAGATGGGCGGCTCGTTGAAGGCCAGGTGCCCGTGGACGCCGATGCCGCCGTAGCAGGTGTCCACGCCGCCCAGGGCGTCCATCTTCCGGCGGGGGCCATCCAGGTCAAAGGGGGAGGGGAAGACCACCTGCTCCGGGGGGATGGCCAGGTCTGGGTCCATCTGGCTGTAAAAGTTCCGCCACATGAACCCCTCAAAGGAGAGGGGGTGGTCCTTGGGGATGGGGCGGCACTGCCAGTCCAGGTAGTCGTCCATGTGGAAGACCCAGACCTTCTTCCAGGAGATGCGCTCCTGGTGGGTGATCTGCAGGAGGATGGGGTACTGGCGGACGGGGCCCACCGGCAGGATGAGGCGGGTGGGCTCCCCCCGGGCGTTGTGGGCCTTGATCTCATCGGCGACGGAGCGGGCGAAGTGCTGGTGGACGGCCTCTGCGTTGGGCAGGACGATGAGGGGCACTCGGCTCCGCGCCTTCAGTTCCTCCGTGGGAAGGACCATCATCTGGGCGATGGCGTCGTCCATGGCACGCGCTCCTTGCAAAGATTGGGCCTGGAGGATTGTACATGGGAAGGGGAGGGACGTCAATTTCTGTTGTCCATCTCCGGGAGAGGGGGCTGATGTAGGGGCGGGGCATGAATCGCCCCATAAACCCCTCCTCATCCTCCAACCCCCTTCCCCTCCCCGCATGCGGGGAGAGGAAGGGGGCCAGAGGGTAGGGGTGAGGTCTGTAGGGGGCAAGGCATGCCTCTCCCCCCTACGGGCCGTCCCCTTGCGGAGAAGGCGTCGGCGCAGGCCGACGCCCTGCTTGAGCCCCGATTTGAATCGGTGGCTGAAAATGGCAAGGCATGCCTCTCCCCC
>DAOTYM010000103.1:0-4950 GCA_034434775.1 Anaerolineae bacterium
GCCCGGAGGGCCTGCATCGTGCGAGGGGAGGGGGCCCGTCCCCTGGAAGGGGCGCGCCTCGCCCGGGAGGACGCCCGCTCGCCGGTGGTCCAGGCCTTCCAGAGGGGGGAGATGCGCCGCCTTCCCGCTGGGAGGGGGCAGGAGGGGTACGTGGTCCTCCTGCCCATCGCCAGCGCGGAGGGGGCGTGCGGGGCCGTCCTTTCGGTGGAGTTCCGCCTGTGGGAGGAAGCCGATGGCGTGAGCAGGGAGGCGCAAGAAACGGCCTACCTGCAGGTCCTCGGCCGCGCCGCCGAATTGGGGTGGGCGGCCCTCACACTGCGGGATGAGGTGGCCCGCCTCCGGCGGGAGATGGAGGCGCGGATCGCCAAGGAGATGGAAACCCTGGAGGAGACGAACCGCCAGTTGGAGAGGCTGGCGCGGGCCCGCTCGGACTTCGTGAACATCGCCGCCCACGAACTGAAGACGCCCCTGACCTTGCTGCGGGGCTACACCGATATCCTGCGGGAGGAGGCGAGCGCGCTCCGGGAGCCGCGGCTGGAGTCGGCCATGGCCGGCATTGACCGGGGCCTGGCGCGCCTGGACCGCATCGTGGCCGACCTCATAGACCTCTCGCGCATTGAGGCGGAACTCCTCCAGCTCTCGTTTGAGCCGGTTTCACCCTCTTCTCTGGTGCGCCTGGTCCTGGAGGAGACCCAGGAGTGGGTGGAGAAGCGTCGCCAAACCATCGTGGTGGAGGGTGTGGCCGACCTCCCGCCCATCCAGGGGGATGCCCGGAGGCTCCACCAGGCCCTCCTCAACGTGGTCTCCAACAGCATCAAGTTCACCCCCGACGGCGGGCGGATCACCATCCGCGGGCGGGTGCTGGGGGCACAGGGCGCGGTGGGGACGGACTTCGTGGAACTCGTCGTCGCCGACACGGGGATCGGCATCGCCAAGGAGGAGCAGGAGCGCATCTTTGAGAAGTTCTACCGCGTGGGGGACGTGCAGCACCACTCCTCAGGGGAGTACAAGTTCAAGGGGGCGGGTCCTGGCCTGGGCCTGCCCATCGCCCGGGGCATCATAGAGGCCCACGGCGGGCGCATCTGGGTGGAAAGCGAGGGGTACGACGAGGCGCGGTGCCCCGGGAGCGAGTTCCACATCGTCCTCCCGGTGCAGCCGCAAACTTTACATAACTTACAAGGCCGGGCTTCCAATGCCGGACCTGGGGCGAAGGAGGCCCTCCGGACGCCCACGGGGCAGGAGTAAGCGGGTCAGGAGGCGCATGGGCACACAGGTACGGACAGTGGAACAGGCCACGCCGCCGGTAGAGCGGGCGTTTCTGGTGGGGGCCCAGTTGAAAGGGGAGGCCTCGCCCTGGCCGCTGGAGGAGTCGCTTTCGGAACTGGCTCAGTTGGCGCGCACGGCGGGCCTGGAGGTGGTGGGCCAGACTTCCCAGCACTTGGAGCGCATCAACCCGGCCACCTTCATCGGGCGGGGCAAGGTGGAGGAACTGAAGGAACTGCACCAGGCCCTGCGCTTTGACGTCCTCATCTTTGACGACGAACTCTCGCCCCGCCAGTTGCGCGAACTGGAGGAGGCGCTGGGGGAGAGGGTGAAGGTCCTGGACCGCACGGCCCTCATCTTGGACATCTTCGCCCGCCACGCCCGCACGCGGGAGGGGGCGCTGCAGGTGGAACTGGCCCAGTACGAGTACCGCCTGCCGCGCCTGACGCGCCAGTGGCAGCACCTCTCCCGCCAGACGGCCCGCACGGCGGCTGGGGTGGGGCTGCGGGGCCCCGGCGAAACCCAGTTGGAGGTGGACCGCCGGGAGATCCAGCGGCGCATGGCCCGCATCCGGCGGGAACTGGAGGAGGTGCGCCGCCACCGGGCCCGCTACCGCAGCCGGCGGGCCCGGGCCGGCGTGCCGGTCGTGGCCATCGTCGGCTACACCAACGCCGGCAAGTCCACGCTCCTCAACGCGCTGAGCGGGGCGGACGTCCTGGTGGAGGACAAGCTCTTCGCCACCCTGGACCCCACGACGCGCCGCGTGCGCCTGCCCGGCGGCCGCTACGCCCTCTTCACCGACACGGTGGGGTTCATCCAGAAGTTGCCACCAACGCTGGTGGCCGCCTTCCGGGCCACCCTGGAGGAGATCAACGAGGCGGACCTCCTCCTGCACGTGGTGGACGTGACGCACCCCCAGGCTGTGCAGCAGAGCCAGACGGTGGCCCAGATCCTGGAGGACCTGGGCGCAGGCGACCGGCCCATGCTCATCGCCCTGAACAAGGTGGATCGCCTCCCGGACCCCCAGCAGGCGGACCTCTTCGCCGTAGCCGGCGACAACGCGTTGCCCATCTCGGCCCTCACGGGCCAGGGGCTCCCGGCCCTGCTGGGGCGGGTGGAGGAGGTGCTGGAGCGCCAGATGCGGCGGGTGCGCCTCCACGTGCCGCACAGGGAGGCGGGCCTCGTGGCCCTCTTCCACGAGCACGGCCTGGTGGAGGCGGAGGAGCACGACGCCGAGGGGACGTGGCTCACGGGGAGCATCCCCGAGCAGTTCGCGCCAGCCTTCGCGCCCTACGAGGTGGGGTGGGCCTCCAAGCCGCCCCGAGGAGGGAAGCACCATGACGCTTAAGGGGTTGCCGGTCCTGGTGGGCATCGCCCTCATCCTCCTGAACTTCGTCGTCCAGTTCGTTCCGGCCCTCGTGTGGTTTGCCGAGACGGACTTCTTCCTGCACCTGGGGCTGGTGGTGGCCCTGGGCGGGCTCCTCCTGGGGGATGTGTGGTGAGATAGTCCGCTTCGTTGACGGCTCGCTTGCGGTAGGGGGCTCGGGGGGATTTGACAGGTGGGGCGGCCTGTGGTATAATGCAACCGAACATTTATTCGGTTGCATTTCATCCCCACGGCCCTGAGGGGCCCTGAAGGCCCTGCCGAGGCCCTCAAGCCCTCCTGCTGCAGGCCCGCAGGTCCCCCAGGGCCACACGCCGAAGGAGCGAGGCCATGACCACGACCGAAGGCCCCACGCTGGGCGCAGCCATAGACCAGTTTCTGCGGGCGGTACCCCTGGCCGCCCGCACGCGGGAAACCTATGCCCTGGGCCTGCGGACCTTCCTCCAGTTCCTGGCGGACTCAGATTATGTCAAGACCTTGAGGGTCCCCCCGCCCCCCGCCCCCGAGGACCTGCCGGTCCGCGCCCTGGACCAACGCGTCCTCCTGGCCTTCGCCGAGTGGCTCCAGGAGGGTGTATCTCAATGCGATACACCCCGGGGCCGCACGGGCTACCAGCCCTCCACCGTCAACGTGCGCCTCTCCGCCCTCAAACGCTTCCTGCGCTACGCCGTGGCCATGGAGTGGACCTCACCCCAGTTTGACCTCTCCGTGGCCCTGGAGAAGGCGCGGGCTGCCGCCCCCACCGGGTACCGCCAGAGGCCGGTCCTCATGCCCGACCAGCGTATCCCGGAGATCGTCCTCTACTACGACCGCCAGCCCCTGCCCGAGCCCGACGGCAAGCCGGCCACCCGGCGCCGCCGCCTCCAGATCCTGCGGAACCGGGCCATCGTCCACTGCCTGTACGACACAGCAGGCCGTGTCAGCGAGATCGCCTCCCTGACGCGGGAGCAGGTGCAGGATGGCGGCGTGGGTGAGGTGGTCATCGTGGGCAAGGGCGGCCGAGAGCGGGTCCTCTTCCTCACCCCGCGCACCCGCCGCGCCATCCAGGCCTACTGCCGCGAGCGGGGCCAGGATGGGCACCCGGCTCTCTTCATCTCCCATGCTCGCAAGGAAGGGCACCCCCTCGGCCGCGAGAGCCTGTGGCGCGTGGTCAAGCAGGCCGCCCGGGCGTGCGGCCTCTCGCCCGACATCTCCCCCCACGACTTCCGCCACTACCGCGCCACCCAACTCCTGAACCGCGGGGCGCGTCTGGAGGACGTCCAGGCCATCCTGGGCCACGCCAGCATCACCACCACCCGGCAGGTCTACGCCCGCAGTTCCCGCCGCACCCTGCGGGACGTCTTCCACGACTTCACCCCGAGCCCCGAAGAGGCCCTCCAGGACTGGGAAGAGGAGATGCGCCAGGACCAGGTTTGACGCCCCCGGCCCCCCGTGTTACAATCCGCCGGGTCCAGCAGGGGCGGTCCATGGCTCGCCCCCTCCATCCCCCTACCCTTCCTTCCCCGTGTCCGGGTGAAGGAAGGCAGGGGATCGTGCGGGGCAGGGCTGACTCGTTCTTACAAAGGGAAGGCCTTAACACTCCTCCAGACGCTGGGTGGCACGCCAGGAGGCGTGCCCTACGGTCTGCCACACTGGAAAGCGGTCAGAGTTCTGTAAGGATGAGTCAACCCTGCGTGCGGGGTCGGAACGGGAGCGTGCATCCGGATGAACAAGCGGCAGGTTGTGCTGGTCCTGGCCCTCGTCTGCCTGGCCTTCGTCGCGACCTACAGCGCGGGGTTCATGACCCACTGGCTCCTCAGCGACCGGGGATACCTGGTGCACTTCCCGCCCTCGCCGCCGGGGAGCGCAGGGGCTGACGAACGGGAGCGGTTCGCCCTCTTCTGGGAGGCGTGGGAGATCCTCAAGCGGGACTTCTACGGGGACCTGCCGCAGGGGCAGAAACTCCCCTACGCCGCCATCCGCGGGGTGCTGGCGGTGCTGGGGGACCCCTACACGGTCCTCGTGGAGCCCAGCCCCCGCGAACTGGAGCGGGATTCCCTCCGCGGCCACTTCGGCGGCATCGGGGCGTGGGTGAAGCAGCGGGAGGATGGGGCTATCACCCTCTCCCCCATGCCCGGGCAACCGGCGGACCGGGCTGGCGTGCACGAGGGCGATGTGCTCCTCACCGTGGATGGGACCCCGGTCGCGGGCCTCTCGGTGGACGAGGTGGTGGCCCTCGTCCGGGGGCCGGTGGGCTCCACCGTGCGCATCACCGTGCGGCGGGAGAGCACCGGCGAGACCCTGGAGTTCGCCATCCGGCGGGA
>DAOTYM010000104.1:0-3792 GCA_034434775.1 Anaerolineae bacterium
CCCGCCAGTCCAAAGGGACGTCCTCCGGGCCGATGGGGCCGGCCACGGCGTGGATGCGCTGCGCCCGGCGGCCATCCCGGTAGATGTTCTCAAAGGTCGTGGTCACGGCCGAGGGCAGGAGGTGTACCTCCGCTCCCTGGAGCAAGTCCGCCTCCAGGACCTCCGGCGCGGCCCGGGTGACGATCCCAGGCCGCAGGCCCAGGCGCTGGGCGGTGACGGCGGCGTAGGTGGCCGTCCCTCCCAGCCGGTACCCCTCCGGCACCACGTCCCGACAGATATGTCCAACGACCAGGAACTCTGGTCCGCCCACGCGCTTCCCCCGGCCCCTCCCTGCCTCCGCTGACGCGGCAGGAGGAGGAAGGGTTTGTCTCCGCCGAGCCTTCGCCTGGCTGCCCCTTGGGACCAGCCCGGGCCGGGGCTATTGTAACATATCCCCTGGCAGTTGACAATCCTCCCGCCACGCGGTACAATCCCCTCCATGAGGCGAACCCCGGCTGTCTGTGGGGTGGCTTCTCTGGAACCGCTGGTGGAGGACGCGGCGCGATGACCACCCACGGCACAGCGTGGCCGATGGGCCGAGAACACCTGGCACGTCGCGAAGCGTCGGCTGCGAAGGGGGTGATGGGGGGCTTCCCCCCCGAGAGCCTGTGACGTGATCCCAAGCAGCCGCGCGTCCGCGCGTTCCCGAGTCCAGCAAGAGGAAGGAGGCCATCCCATGTCCCCGACTCCCCCAACGGAAAAGGTTGCAGTCTTCACTGCCTGGCCCTACGTCAACGGCATCCTGCACCTGGGCCACATGGCTGGGTGCTACCTGCCGGCCGACATCTTCGCCCGCTACCAGCGCCTGCGCAAGCGCGAGGCGCTCCTCCTCTCCGGCTCCGACACCCACGGCACGCCCATCACCGTCCGCGCCGAGCAGGAGGGGGTCTCGCCTCGCGAGATCGTGGACCGCTACCACAACCTGGACCTCCAGACCTTCATGGCGCTGGGCATCAGTTACGACCTCTACACCGAGACCGACACGGAGAACCACTGGCGCGTGGCGCAGGAGATGTTCCTGCGCCTCCTCCGCAACGGCTACATCTACCGGGATACCCAGCGGGCCCTCTACTGCCCTCACTGCCAGCGCTTCCTGGCCGACCGCTACGTGGAGGGGACCTGCCCCCACTGCGGCTACGAGGGGGCGCGGGGCGACCAGTGCGACCACTGCGGCCGCACCCTGGACGCCATTGAACTGATCCTGCCCCGCTGCAAGTTCTGCGGGAGCACGCCGGAGGTCCGGGAGACGGAGCACTTCTTCCTGGACCTGGCCAAACTGAACGAGCCCCTCCTGCGGTGGATCTCCGAGGACAAGGAGCACTGGCGCCCCAACGTCCTCAACTTCACCCGCGCCCGCCTGGAGAGCGGCGAACTGCGCGGGCGGCCGGTGACCCGGGACATTGAGTGGGGCATCCCCGTGCCCGTGGAGGGGTTTGAGCACAAGACCCTCTACGTCTGGCTGGAGGCCGTGACGGGGTACCTTTCCGTCACCCACGAGTGGGCCCAACTGCAGGGGAACCCGGAGGCCTGGCGCGAGTGGTGGACCGAGGACGTGCGCTCCTACTACTTCATCGGCAAGGACAACATTGAGTTCCACTCCATCATCTGGCCAGGGATGCTCATCGGCTACGGAGGCCTGGTGCTCCCCTACGACGTCCCGGCCAACGAGTACCTGACGGTGGGGGGGCGGCAACTTTCCAAGAGCCGGAACTGGGTCATTGAGGTGCCGGACTTCCTCTCCCGCTACGACCCGGACCCGCTGCGGTACGTCCTCACCATCAACGCGCCGGAGCGCTCCGACGCCAACTTCACCTGGGAGGAGTTCGTCCGACGCAACAACGACGAACTGGTCGCCACCTGGGGCAACCTGGTCCACCGCGTCCTTTCCTTCACCTACCGGCGGTTTGAGGGCCGGGTTCCCCAGCCGGGCCCCCTGAGCCGCCTGGACCAGGAACTGCTGGGCAAGGTGGAGGCCGGCTTCGGGCCGGTGGGCGACCTCATTGAGGGGTGCAAGTTCAAGCAGGCCCTCACGGAAGCGATGGCCCTGGCGCAGGAGGTCAACCGCTACCTGAACCTGCGGGAGCCCTGGACCCTCCATCAGACGGACCCGGAGGCGGCGGCCACGGCGCTCTACGTGGCCCTGCGGGCGATAGACTCGCTGAAGACGCTCCTCCTGCCCTTCCTGCCCTTCACCTGCCAGCGCCTTCACGAGATGCTGGGGTACGAAGGCAGCCTCATCGGGCGGCAGTACATCCAGACGGTCCAGGAGGAGCACCGCAGCCACAACGTGCTCCGCTACGATAAGAGCGACCTGGTGGGCGAGTGGGCTCCCAGCCAGTTGCCGCCGGGCCAACCCCTGCGCAAACCTGCTCCCCTCTTCCGGAAGTTGGACGAGAGCGTGGCGGAGGAGGAACAGGCCCGCATGGAGGCCCTGTCGCGGCGGTAGGGCGCGTGCCCCTGGGGGAGGGAGGCCTGAAGGTGAGGGATGCCCGGTGGGGCCTGGCCTTGGTGCTCCTGGGGTACCTGGTGGCAGGGGGGTTCTACGCCGCCTTCACCCCACCGTGGCAGGCCCCGGACGAGCCGGCCCACTACAACTACATCCGCCACCTGGCCGAGGGGGAGGGCCTTCCCGTCCTCCTCCCCGGGGACTACCCGCACCAGTACCTGGAAGCCATCAAGGCGCGCCGGTTCCCCCCCGACATGCCCATCGCGCCCCTGCGCTATGAGTTCCACCAGCCGCCCCTGTACTACCTGCTGGCGGTGCCGGTTTACTGGGGGGCTGGCGGCGCGCTCCTGCCCCTCCGCCTCCTCTCGGTGGCCCTTGGGGCGCTCCTCCTGCTGGCGGTGTGGGGCCTGGTGGGGGCGGCCTTCCCCGGCCGCCCGGCCCTGCGCCTGGCGGTGGTGGCCTTCGTCGCCTTCCTGCCCATGCACGTGGCCCTGGCCGCTTCCGTGAACAACGACATCCTGGCCGAACTGTGGCTGGCCCTGGGAGGATGGGGGCTCCTGCGCGTCCTCCGGGGCCGGCCCACGCCCCGCCACCTCGTGGGGACGGGGGTGGTCCTCGGCCTGGGGCTCCTCACCAAGAGCACAGCCTACATCCTCCTGCCCCTGGCCCTCGGGGCCGTGGCCCTGCGGCAGGCCTGGGCCGTGGAGGGGGACCCGCCGGAACTGTGGGAGGCGCGGGCCGTAGAGGGCCTTCGCCAGATGGCGGCGCTCCTGGGCCCGGCCCTCCTCCTGGGGGCGGCCTGGTGGGGCCGCAACCTCTGGGTCTACGGCGGGCTGGACTTCCTAGGCCTCCAGAGGCACGGGGCCATCGTGGTGGGGCAGCCGCGCACGGCGGAGTGGCTGGCCACCCTGGGCGCGGGGGAACTGGCGCGGCGCTTCCTGGCCACCACCTTCCGCAGTTTCTGGGGGCAGTTCGGCTGGATGGGGGTCCTTTTGGACGCGCGGCTCTACGCCGCGCTGGGGGTGTGTTCGCTGGCGGTGGGGCTGGGGTGTGCAGCCTGGGCCTGGCGGGTGCGGCAGGCCTCCCTTCGGCAGCCCGAAGCGAGGGTCGCGGCGTGGCTCGGCCTGTGGTTCCTCCTCACCGCCCTCACCTACCTGTGGTACAATGTGGAGTTCGTCCAGCACCAGGGGCGCTACCTCTTCCCAGCCCTGGTGCCCCTGGGGCTGGCCTTTGCCTGCGGGTGGCAGGAACTGACGCGGCCCCCCGCGGCCCGGGCCGCCGCTGCGGGCCTGGCCCTGGCCGCTGGC
>DAOTYM010000105.1:0-12814 GCA_034434775.1 Anaerolineae bacterium
AAAAGTCAAAGAAGATCTGCCACAGGGTGGGGAAGGCGAAGGCCGCGTGCTGGAAACGCCCGTCCGGGTAGAGGAGCCTCGGCCCAGCCATGCCCGCCCAGGGGCGTTCCTCCAGGAAGTGGACCAGGCGGCCCGGCGCATCCCCCAGGACCACCGTGTCGGGGTTCAGGAGGAAGACGTAGTCGGGGCGCTCCGCTCCCTTGTCCCCGAAGCCCAGTTCCCGCAGGGCCAGGTTGTTGGCCCGCACGAACCCCAGGTTCTCCTCCAGCGCCAGGAGGCGCACCTGGGGGAACTCCTCCGCCACCATGGCCGCGCTGCCGTCGGGGGAAGCGTTGTCCACCACCCACACGGAGGCCGCAAGGTCGGGGCTGCGGCCCAGGCTGGCAAAGAGGGACCGCAGGCAGTCCTGCAGGAGGTCCCGCACGTTGTAACTGACGATGACCACCGCCAGGCTACGACCCATGCCCGAAGGCCTCACTTGCCGCGCTGCGCGCCCGGAGCCCGGCTAGTACCCGATGGAGATCTGCTGCGGGTCCACGTGGTCGTTGAACGCGTCAATCCGCACATCCTCGTGGATGAGGCCAGCCCAGAAGTAGATGGGGTTCCGCGGCGGCGGGTCCACGATGGTGATGCTGCCGGTGACCACAGCGCGGTGCCCCGGCAGGAGGTAGCGCCACTCCCGGCCATCCACGATGCGGATGTCCAGGTCCTCGTCCGAGCCGATGGCCCAGCGGTAGGGATAGGGCCTCCCGGTGGAGTTGGTCTCAAAGTCAATGCCCAGCCGCCAGGCACCGGGCTCCTCGTAGTGGCCCAGGGTGTTGAAGTTCTGGTCGCTGCGGTAGGGCGTGCCGGGCGGCGGCCCGCTGGTGCGGATGGGGACCTTGCCGAAGTTCTCCACCGTGGCGGTGAAGTACAGGGTGCCGCCCAGGGGGACGATCTTCGGCCAGAACTCCACCCTGGCCTGGACGATGTCGGCCCGAGGCACGCCCCCTTCCCGGATGGTCAGGGTGCTGGTGACCGTCACATGGTTGCCCACCGCGTCCTCGGCATCGGCCACGACCCAGTAGGTGCCGTCCGGGGGTGGGTCCGCGCCCCGGTCCACCCCACCCTCGTAGTCGTACAGGTGGACCCCCGGCGCGCCCCGCTCCACCTTCCGTTCCTTTTCGGCGATGGGGTACTTCTTCCCCTGGTCGTCCACCAGGTAGACGTAGACCTCGGCCTTCTTGGTGAGGTAGTAGGTGATGGCGACCCGGTCGTCCACGCCGTCCTGGTTGGGGGTGAAGACCCGAGGGGCCACGGAGAAGTTCAGGAGTTCCGGCAGGGCGGTATCCGCGTCCTGGATGACCAGGCGGCCTGTCTCCCGGGCCACGCGGCCGGCGTCGTCCACCGCCTCAATGACCCACTGGTACTCGCCGTCCGGCAGGACCCGCTGGCGCACGGCCATCAGGGTGTGTTCGTCCACCTGGACCGTCTCCTCGGCCTCCGGGCGGATGACGCCGCCCCAGTAGACGTCGTACCTGCCCGGCGACCGCCGCCGCTCCTTGCGGAAGTAGTGCTGCTTCCCATCCGGCCCCACAAAGTAGATGGACACGTCCGCGCTGCGGCCCAGTTTGTAGAAGATGTGGGTCACGTCGTCCACGCCATCGGCGTTGGGCGAGATGACCGCTGGCTCCACCCGCACATCGTAGAGCAGGGGCCGGATGGCGCACCCCTGGAGCGCCAGGAGCGCCAAGAGGCCCGCCGCCACCGCGCATGCCAACCCAATCCGTCTCAAGGGCGTCCCTCCGTGGTTCTGAGGCGGACTGCTCCGCCCCGTCTCAGGGCTCCCGAAGTTTACCAGACCTGGCCCTTCCCGTCAATTGGGAGGAGCACCAGTTCCCGCTTCCTGGGGGGAGGGGAGCCGTCAATGGAGAGGCCAACGATCGCACGGATGGGGCCGGTGCAGGCGCGTCCCTTTGGCCAAATCGCGTGCAGTGTGATACAATGCCCCACATGGAGGCGGCGCAGCAGGCAGTGCAGCACCCACCGGAACCCGTCCCCCGCGGGGGTTCGGCCAGCGGAGACCTGCCCGGCGAGAGGCCTTTCCGCTTCCCCTGGGCCTGGGCGCTGGTCCTTCTGGCCCTCTCCTGCATCCCCTACCTGGTGGCCTGGGCCATCACCCCGCCCGACCTCCAGTTCGGGGGGCTCCTGGCCAACCCCCTGGACGGCAACTCCTACCTGGCCAAGATGCGCATAGGGGCCCAGGGCTCCCTCCGCTACTACCTCATCTTCTCTTCCGAGGAGCAGGAGGGGCACTTCTTCTACCTCCCCTACCTCCTCTGGGGCCGCCTGACGGTGGGGCTGGGCCTGCCCGTCACCCTGGCCTACCACCTGGGCCGCCTCCTGGGGGGCCTCTTCTTCCTCTGGAGCGCGCACCGGTTCCTGGGGCGGTTCGCCCCCACGCCCACCGCCCACCGGCTGGCCTGGGCCCTGGTCGCGGTCTCGTCCGGGCTTGGGTGGGCCGCGCTCCCCTTCGGCCACATCGCCCCTGACCTGTGGGTCCCGGAGGCGAACTCCTTCTACTCCCTCTTCGCCAACGTCCACTTCCCCCTGGCCACGGGGCTCGTGCTCTGGCTCTACCTTCTCTGCGTGGACCCCGGCGGGGAGCCCGCCCCCGGCCGCCCGGAGGGGCGGCGGATGCTCCTCGCCGCCCTGTGCAGCGGGGGCATGGCCCTGGCCCTCCCCTTCGCGGCGTTGAGCATCTACCCCATCATGGCCGTCGGCCTGGCGTGGAAGGGGCTCCGCACGCGCCGGTTCCCCTGGGAAGGGGCCTTGACCGCAGCGGCCTCCGCCGTGCCGGTGGCCCTCGTGGGCGCGTACGACCTGGCCGTGGTGGCTTCCGACCCCCTGGTCCGCGTCTGGACCGAGCAGGACATCAACCCCTCCCCACCCCTCTGGGATGTGGGGCTGGGGTACGGCCTGGTGGGCATCCTTGCCCTGTGGGGGGCCTGGCGGGCGGTGAGGGCCCGCGAGGAGCGGTCCCTCTCCCTGGTGCTCTGGGCTTCCGTCAACCTCGCCCTCCTCTACGCGCCGACGGCGCTCCAGCGGCGGCTCATCATGGGGCTGCACGTCCCCCTGTGCGGCCTGGCCGCGCTGGGCCTTGTGGACCTCCTGGGCCGCGTGAGGGTGGGGGCCCGTCGCTGGCTTTCGGCCTCCTCCGTGGGCTTCTCTGCCCTCTCCAACCTGGTCGTCATCGCCATCGCCCTCAGCGGGGCCCTTGCCCACGACCGCCACTACGACTTCACCCGGGCCGAAGGGGAGGCCATGGCCTGGCTTTCGGAGCACGCGCCGCCCCGCTCCGTGGTCCTGGCCGCGCCCTCCACCAGCCTCTTCATCCCGACCTGGGCAGGGCTGCAGGTGGTCTACGGCCACCCCCTGGAGACGGCCTACGCCCGCGAGCGCAAGGAGGAAGTGGAGCGGTTCTTCGCCGGGGCCATGTCGCCCCAGGAGGAGAGGGACTGGCTTGCCGAAAGGCGCGTCGGCTACCTCCTCTGGGGCCCCGCGGAACGGGACCTCGCCCGCTTCCGCCCGGAGGAGAAGCCGTACCTCACGCCCCTGTTCCAGGCTGGCTCGGTGCAGGTGTTCGGGGTGGACCTCGCCCGCAGCGGCCCGAGGGAGGGTGGATGACGTGTCTGGCCAGCCCTCCACCCCCAGACCGCCCCGGCCAGGCAGCCTTTCCGTCTCCCGAGGGGAGTACGGATGGGTGCTGGGGTGGTCCCTCCTCGTGCTGGGGCTGACCTTCGTCCCCTACGCCTGGTGTGCGCTCCAGGCCACGCCGGAGCACCCCTTCAGCGGCCTGGTGTACGACGTGGAGGACGTGCGGACCTACCTGGCGGAGATGCGCCAAGGGGCCGAGGGGGCCTGGCTCCTGCACCTGCCGTACACCTCCGAGGACCACCCGCGGGCCTTCGTGCACGGCCTCTACCTCCTCCTGGGGAAACTGCTGCCCCTATCGGGGGGGGACGTCCTGGCCCTCTTCCACGGGGCGCGGGCCATCCTGGGGGTGGCAGCCCTGGTGAGCGTCTACCGTTTCCACGCCGCCTTCTCCGGCCTCGTGGCCGTGCGGAAGGTGGCGTGGCTCCTCACGGCCCTCTCCAGCGGGATGGGCTGGCTCCTCGTCCTCCTGGGGCGGAGCCAGTGGCTGGGCGACATGCCCATAGACTTCTGGGTGCCGGAGGCCTTCACCCTGCCCATCGTCTACGCCTTCCCCCACATCTCCCTCTCCTTGGTGCTCCTGCTGGAGGCGCTGCTGGCCTACCTGCGCGCCGCCGAAGGGGGAGGGCGGAGGCACGCCCTCCGCGGGGGCGCGTTGGCGCTGGCGCTGGCCTTCGTGGTCCCCTTTGACCTCGGCGTCGTCTACGGGGCCATCGGGGCGCACCTCCTGGCCCTGGCGCTCCTGCGGCGGGCCCACCTGCGGGAGGCGTTCCCCGCCGCGCTGGCCCTCGGGGCGGTCTCGCTGCCGGGTCTGGCCTACAACGGTTGGGTCTTCACCTTCAACGAGGCCTTCCGCGAGTGGTCCCGCCAGAACCTGGGCTTCTCGCCCCACCCGGCCCACTTCCTCGTGGCCTACCTGTTCCTGGCCCTGCTGGCCGTGCCGGGGCTGGCGAGGATGCTGAAGCAGCGCCACCTGCGGGACCTCTTCCTCGTGGGGTGGATCGGGGCCGTGGCCCTGCTCCTGTACCTGCCCTTCAACCTGCAGCGGCGCCTCATCATCGGGACGCACCCGGTCCTGTGCTTCCTGGCCGCGGTGGGGCTCCTGCAGGGCGTCATCCCGTGGGCCAGCCGGAGCCGTCCCTGGCGCTGGCTCCTGGCAAGGGGGCGCGGGCGGTACACCCCTCGGGGCCTCCGGCGTCTGGGCGTCTATGCCGTCCTCTGCCTGAGCCTTCCTTCTAACCTGCTCCTCCTGGCCGGCCCCCTGGTGCAGGCCCAGGGGCACATCCCGCCCCTCTACCTCACGCGGGAGCAGGCCGAGGTGGCCCAGTGGCTGGCGGAGCACGCGCAGAGCGGGAGCGTGGTCCTCTCGTCGCCGGCGGTGGGCAACATCCTGCCCACGGTGGCCCCGGTGTGGGTCTTCCTGGGGCACGGCGCCATCACGGCGCAGTTTGACCGCAAGGTGGCCGAGGCCGCCTGGTTCTACGCCCACGCGGCAGAGGAGCCAGAGGCCGCCCGCGCCTGGCTGGAGGCGCAGGGGATAGACTACGTCTACCTGGGGCCGGACGAGCGGGCCCTGGCCGGCGGGCAAGGGGCGGACCTGCAGGCCCTGCCCTACCTGGAGCCAGCCTTCCGAAGCGGGAACACGTGGCTCTTCGCCTTCCGCCCCTAGGGGGCGATCCCGTGGCACGGATTTTGGAGAGACCATGGACGAGCCTCTAGCACCATCCGGACAACCGAGAGGGACGAAAGCGATGATCGTGACGATCCTCCTTGCCGTGGTGGCCATCCTCCTCCTGGTGGCCGGGCAGACCTGCATGAAACTCGGCCTCAACGCCGTGGGGGGCGTGCAGTTCCTGGGAGGGGACCTGGCTGCGAGCCTGGCGAAACTCTTCGCCACGCCCTACATCCTCCTGGGCTTCGTCTTCTACGGCGTGAGCGCCATCCTGTGGCTGGACGTCCTTTCCAAACTGGACTTCAGTTTCGCCTTCCCCCTGGTGAGCATGACCTACGTCTTCGCCCTCATCATCGGGCGGTTCCTCTTCCACGAGACCATCACCTGGGAGCGGATCGTGGGCGTGCTGTGCATCTGCGTGGGGGTGCTCTTCATCATGCGCAGCCAGTAGGCCTTGGGGCAGGGGGTGAAGCCGATGGGGTCCCGCCGGTGGAGGCTCTGGTGGTTCCTGGCTTGGCTGTGCCTGTACCTGGCCACGGCCAGCGGGCGCATCAGCCACGGCGACGACGAGACCCGCTTCCAGATGGCCCAGAGCCTGGTGGAGCAGGGGACGCTGCGCATCGGCCACCGCGTGGTGGAGATGCCCGCCATGCCCCTTCCAGGCCTGCTCCCCCAGCAGGGGTACGCCTTTGAGACCACCATGCCCGTGGCCTCCCCTCGGGACGGCGCGCTCTACTCTAAGTACAGCCCGGGGCAGTCCTTCCTCACCCTGCCCCTGTACCTCCTGGGCCGGGGCGTGGCCTCGGCGGCCTGGCCCTCGGCGCGGGCCTACCTGACCCGCCTGGCCGTGGCCCTCTGGAACCCCCTCTGGGGCGCGGCGGCGGTGGCCCTCCTGAGCGCCTTCCTCGTCCGCCTGGGCTACCGCCGCGGGACCGCGCTGATGGCCGGCGCGGCCTACGGCCTGGCGAGCATGGGCTGGGAGTACACCAAGACCTTCTTCAGCGAGCCGGCGGTGGGGGTGTGCCTCCTCCTGTCGGCGTGGGGGGTGTGGGAGGCCCGCGCCAGGGGACGCGTGGCCTGGGTGTGGGCGGCGGGCGCGGCCAGCGGCGTGGCCCTCCTCCTGCGCCACACCACGGCGCTCCTGCACCTCCCCTGGCTCACGCTGTACCTCCTCTGGCCGCGCTCCGGGGGCGACCACAGGTCCTGGATCGCCCGTGCCCTCCCCGCCTGGGCGCTGCCAGTCGCCCTCGCCGGTGGGCTGCACCTGGCCTACAACGTCGGCTGCTGGACCTTTCAGCGCATCCTCGGCTACCCCGAGGCCCGCTGGGACGTGCCCTTCATCCTGGGCCTCTGGGGGCAGGTCTTCAGCCCGGGGAAGGGGGTCTTCCTCTATACGCCGTGGCTCGTGGCGGCCGGGGCCGGCCTTGCCCTGGCCTGGCGGCGGCACAGGGGCCTGGTGGCCCTCACGCTAGCCCTGTGGGCCGCGTACCTGGGGTTCCACGCCTCCTACGCCTATTGGACCGGGGGGTGGAACTGGGGACCGCGCTTCCTCCTCCCCCTGCTGCCGCTGAGCGCCCTGGGCCTGGCCCACCTGTGGGAGTCGGACCGGGTGCGGGGTGCCCGGGCCCTCATCCTGGCGCTGTTGCTCCTGGGGGTCGGGGTGCAGGTCCCCGCGGTCCTGGTGAGCCATTCCCGCTTCCTGGTGCGCCTTTCGGAGACGGCTGGCCCGCGCTGGTACGACCGCAGCCTCTACGAGCCGGGCCTCTCGCCCCTGGCCAACCAAGGCCGGATGGTGGGGGAGGTCGTGGCCCTCTGGCGGGACCCGGCGGCGCGGGACGCGATCCGCAGCCTGGTGGCGGAGCACTTCGGTCGCCTGCAGGCCCAGGCCGGGGACCTTGAGGGCGCGGGCGCGGAGGCGCTGTGGCTTGCGGAGTTCTTCCGGCTCAACGTGCTGGACTTCTGGTGGGTGCACCTGGGGCTCTTGGGGGCCCCAAGGTGGTGCGCCTGGGGCATCCCCCTTGTGCTCCTCGCGGGTGCTGCGGCAGGCCTTTGCCTCTGCCTGCGGCCGGCCCCGGGGAGGCCCCAGGGCGGGCCCCCGCCTCGGGGAGAGGGGTAGAGATGGGCAGGTCGCCGCGCCCTGCGCTCCCGAAGATGTGGCCCCGAGGCAGGGACCTGGGCCTCTCCTGGCCCACGCTGGGCGCGGCGTTGGCCCCCCTGGGCCTGGCCCTGTGGGGGTGGATGGCCCCCACGCGCCCCCTCTCCCTGGGTGGCCCCCGGGCCCTCTTGGACGCAGCCTTCGCCTGCCTGCTCCCGGCGTACCTCTTGCTCCTGGCCTCGGCTGTGGGGCGGTCTTTGGGAGAGCGCCTCTGGCAGCGGGCTACCTCTCTGGAGGGGGCTCTCTTCTCCACCGCGGCGGGCCTGGGCGTCCTGAGCCACGGCCTCCTCGCGCTGGAGGCGGCTGGCCTGGCGACGCGCCCCTTCGTGGCGGCGGCCTTCGTGCTCTGCGGCGTGGCCTTCGCCCGGCCCGTGGGGAGGCAGGCCCGTGGGGTCGCCCGTGCCCTGCGCCGAGCCCCTGGGAGGTGGCGTGGCCTGGCGCGCCCGGAGAAGGCCATCTCTGTCCTGGCGGGGGTGGTGGTCCTCGTCGCAGGCATCCTGGCCCTGACGCCCCCCTTCGGCTACGACAGCCTGATGTACCACCTTCCCGTGCCCAGGCAGGTGCTGGAGAGCGGTTCCCTGCCGCGGGAGGTCCCCGACGGGAACTGGCACGCGGCCGGTCCCCTGGGGGGAGAGAATTTCTTCCTCCTCTGCCTGGCCCTGGGGAGCGACACGGCCCCCCAGGTCCTGCACGTGGGAGCGGCGGTGCTCTGCGGGGCCGCGGCCTTCGCCCTGGCCCGCCGGTACGGCTCCCCGGGGAGCCCCTGGAGGAGCGTGGGCGTCCTCCTCACCATGCCCGTCCTCCCCCTCTGGGCTGCCCAGGCCAACGTGGACTTCTTCTGGGCCCTCTACGAGGTGATGGCCGTGTACGCCCTGCTCCTCTGGTGGGAGGCCCCCCGGGATGCCCGCCCCCTGGCCCTGGCGGGGGTCCTGAGCGGCCTGGCCCTTGCGGCCAAGTACCTCGCGCTGCCCCTGCCAGGCATCCTGGCGGCGGTGGTCCTGTGGAGGGGCGTGTCGTCCGTGGGGAGAGCAACGACGGCCCGGGCCCTGGCCCTCTACCTCGCCATCGCCCTGGCGGTGGCTTCACCCTGGTACCTGAAGAACTGGGCCTACCTGGGCAATCCCGTGTACCCCTTCTACCTCGGGGCTCGGGACCTCTCGCCGCAGATGAGGAGTTGGATCGCCGAGTACAATGGCCAGGCGTTCGGCTGCGGCAGGAGCGTCAGGGATTGGCTCCTCCTCCCCTGGAACCTGTACGTGCACCACGCGGCCTTCAGCGCTTCCTACGCCGGGCTGGATTACCTGAGCTCTCTCTTCCCCCTGCTGGTCCTCCTCCCCTTCGTGCGGCGGGGGCAAGGGCGCGGCCTGGACAGGGTGTTGGCGCTGGTCGTCGGCCTCCGCTTCGCCGCCTGGGCTGTGGGCTCCCAGCAGACGCGGTTCCTCCTGCCCCTCCTCCCGCTGCTGGGCGCGGCCACCGGTGAGGTCCTCTCGCAGCCGCAGCGCGCCCGGTGGCGCGCCCTGCGCGGGGACCTGGCCCTCCGGGCCGCGGAGATCGCCGGCCTCAGCACGGGGGTCTTCCTCACGCTCCTGGCCTTCCTCCGCATCGGGCCCCTCCCCGTCGTCGTGGGCCTGGAGCCCCCCGATGCCTTCCTGCGCCGCAACGTGGCGGACTACGGGGCGATGGCGTACCTCCGAGAGCACGCGCCGCCGGGAAGCCGAGTGTTCCTCATCGCCGACGGACGGAGCGACTTCTGCCCCATCCCCTGCCAGCCCGACTTCTCTCAAGGGGCGTGGCTGGACCTGGTGGAGACCTGCCCCAGCCCAGAGGCCATCGCCGCGCACCTGCAGGGGCGAGGGTTCACCCACTTCCTCGTCTCCTGGCAGGACCTGGACTTCCTCTTGCAGCACGATCCCCACGGACGCCTGTTGCGCAGCGTGGAGGTCCTGGTGTGGGAGTTCATCCCCCGCCACCTGGACCCGGTGTACGAGGACCCGTGGACGACCCTGTACCAATGGAAGGAGCACCCGACGAGCACAGGGAGAGGAGGAGTTCCCCCATGCGGTGGCTGAAGGGCCGGTGGATGGGGCTGGCCGCGTTCCTGGGGTGGCTGTTCGCCGTCCTCGCCACCTTCTACGCCGTGCAGAAGCCCCTGGGGCCAGAGCACGCGCAGGCGCTTGCCGGCGCCCTGGGGGAGGTGGCCCTGGCCGCCCTGATGTGGGCCGTGGCCTGGGCGTGGGGCCGGCGCCTCGTGCAGATGATGGCCTCGGCGCTCTGCCTTCCCCGCGCGTACCGCCACCTGGTTAGCCTGGCCCTGGGCCTGGGGGGCCTGAGCCTCCTGACTCTCCTCCTGGGGCTCTTGGGTGCGCTGAGGCCGGCCGTTGGCTGGGGCGTTGCCGCGCTCCTGGCCCTCCCTGTGGGGTGGGACCTGGCGGTGCTCTTCCAGCGGGCCCTCGCTGGAGAGGCCCCTTGGCAGGGGCTCAGGGGCGCATGGCGCGCCGCATCCCGGGGCGAGAAGGCCCTAGCCCTGTACATAGGCGCTGCCTTCGGCGGCTCGCTGCTCCTGGCCCTGGCCCCGCCCCTGGGGTGGGATAGCCTCTTCTACCACCTGACGGGGCCCCGGTGGTACCTGGCCGCGGGGGGCGTCCGACCCTTATCCCTGGACCTTCCCCACCTGCACTACCCCTGCCTGGTGGAGATGCTCTTCCTCTGGCCGATGCTCCTGGGGGGCGAGCGCGCTGCCGTCCTCATCCACTGGGGGTACGGCCTCCTGCTCACGGCGAGCGTGGCCGGGCTGACGTGGAGGGAACTGGGCCGCCGCGCCGCCCCCTGGGCCGTGGCGGTGTTCGGGTCCATGCCCATGCTCTTCGCCCTCGCCTCCTGGGCCTACACCGACCTGGCCCTGGCGACCTATCTGACCCTGGGCCTGTGGGGGGTGCTCCTCTGGCGGGAGGAGGGGCGCCGGGCGTACCTCGTGCTGGGGGGCGCGAGCGCGGGCCTGGCCCTGGGCGTCAAGTACACCTCTGCGCCGGGGGCCTTGGGCCTCCTCATCCTGGTGTGCCTGTGGGCCTGGCAACGTCCCCGCCCCCTGCGGGAGGTCCTGGCCTTTGCCGCGGCGGCCTTCCTGGCTGCCGCCCCCTGGTACCTCAAGACCTGGGCTTTCACCGGGAACCCGGTCTACCCCTTCCTCTTCGGCGGCACGCAGTGGGACCCCTGGCGTGCCCAGTGGTATGCCGAGGCCGGCACAGGGATCGGGGGGAACCTGGCGGAACTCCTCGCCCTGCCCCTGACGGCGACGTTGGGCATCCGGGACGTCAACTACTACGATGGCCGGATGGGGCCGCTCCTCCTCGGCTTCCTGCCCCTCCTTGCCTGGGCCGTGCTGAGGGCGAGGCCCAGGCCCCAGGCCCTCTGGGGGTGCCTCCTCGTGGCTGGGGTGCAGGCCCTGGCGTGGACCGCGGGCGTCGCCTGGTCCCACGCTCTCTTCCAGTCCCGGCTCCTCCTGCCGGCCCTGGCGATGGCCGCGCCCGCCTACGGCTGGGCCCTGGCCCAACTGCCCTCGCCCGCCCGTCCTGGCGAGTTCTCCCTGCGCCGTTTCCTAGGGGTCGTCGTGGGGCTGGTGCTCCTCCTCAACCTGACGGAGCAGGTCCTGGACCTCGTGGCGCGACGGCCCCTGGCCGTCCTCACGGGGCAAGAGACGCGGGATGCCTATCTCCTGCGGAACCTGGGGAGCCACTACGCCGCCATGCAGGCCCTGGGGATGGAGACGCCGCCGGAGGCCCGCGTCCTCTTCCTCTGGGAGCCAAGGGGGTACTACAGCCCCCGCCCCTGCCAGCCCGATGCCATCCTGGACCTGTGGCCGCGCCTCGTGCTCCGCCACGGGGAGCCCAAGGCCATCGCCGCTGCCTTGCGCGAAGGGGGCTGGACCCACATCCTCTGGCATGAGGAAGGGGCCTCGTTCGTCAGGCGGAGCGGCCGGACGGCGGGGATGGAAGAGGTGTGGCCGGCTTGGGAGGGCCTGAGGGCCTGCTGCCTGCGCCCCGTGTGGCAGGCAGAGGACGGAACCTACGCCCTCTACACGTGGCGCTGAGGAGATGGGAGGGAAGGCGTGAGGCTCGCACTGAGGACCCTGCTCCGTTGGACCTCCTGGGTCCGGCCGTGGATGGTGGTGGCGCTGGCTGCGGCCCTCTACGGTGGGGCCATCCTGGCGCGCCACGGGGGAGACCCCCTGGCCTTTGCCGTGCTGGGCACGCGCTTCGCTGAGGGGGACCCCTACGGGACCGAGGGCTACGACGGGCAGTTCGCCTACCAGATCGCGCTGCGCCTTTCGGCTGCCGGCCCCTATCTGGACGTGCCCGCCTACCGCTACCAACGCATCCTCTACCCTCTCCTGGCCAGGACCCTCGCCCTGGGCAACCCAGCCTGGATCCCGTGGACCCTCATCCTCGTCAACGGGGCGGCGCTGGTGGCATCCACCTGGCTCATGGAGCGCCTCTTGGAGGGGTACGGGGCCAGCCGCTGGGTTGCCCTGGGCCTGGGCCTCTACAGCGGCCAACTCCTGGCCTTCCGCCTGGACCTGAACGAGCCTTTGGCGGTCTCTCTGGTGCTCGCGGCCCTGTGGACGCTCCGGGAGGAGAGGTGGCTGCCCTCGGCGCTCTTGCTCGCCCTGGCCACCCTCGCCAAGGAGACTTCCCTGACCTTCGTCGCTGGGGTTGGCCTCTGGCTCCTCTGGACACGCCGCCTGCGCCTGGCCGCGGCGGTCACAGGGGGGGCTGTGGCTCCCATGGCCCTGTACCAGGTGGCCCTCGCGCTGTGGCTGGGGGAGCCCGGGCTCGGGTCTGGCGGAGCGGGGGCCACCCCCTTCCCGTGGGTGCCCTTCGGCGGCCTGTGGGCCATCTTCCCCTACGGCTGGGAGGTCTTCGCCCTGTTCCTGGCCATGATGCTCCCCTGGGCGGTCCTGCCGAGCCTGGCCGGGGTGGTGATGGGGCTGCGGGAACTCGCCCGCGGCTCGCAGCACCTGCTCCCCTGGCTCCTGCTCCTCCAGAGCCTGACGGTGGCCTACCTCCCCTTCTCCACCTTCCGGGAGCCGGTGGCCATGGCCCGCCTGACGGTGGGGCTCGTGCTGACCACCCTCCTCTTCGGGGCGTGGAAGGGGTCGCGGCGCACCCTGAACTACGCCCTCCTATGGCTGGCCACCGGCGTCCTGCTCCTGAAGGAGTGAAAGATGCACCTGCCCCGCCCCTTGGTGGAGGGCCACTTCGTGGAGCGGCTGAACCGCTTCGCCGTCGCTGTGGCGG